>NZ_JBEXUX010000059.1:0-68398 GCF_040629175.1 Embleya sp. NPDC005971
GCACAGGCCACCAAGTGGGGCGGCCAGGCCAACGCCTCGTACGACTCCTGCTACCACTCCGCGTGCGACACCACCGCCAACATCAGCGCCACGGTCCTGGACCGCAGCGCCGACGGTGTCGCCTACACCATCTGGAAGACCGCGGTCGGCGGCACCACCCCCGGCCCGGACTTCTCGATCTCGGTCGCGCCCGGCGCGGGTAACGTCCCCTCCACCGGCGGCACCGTCTCCACGACGGTGAACACCTCCACCGTGAGCGGCGCGGCGCAGACCGTGGCGCTCAGCTCCAGTGGCGCGCCGAACGGCGTCGGGGTGACCTTCAACCCGACGTCCGTCCAGTCCGGGGCGTCCTCGACCGCCACCATCACGGTCGCGGCCAACACCACTCCCGGCACCTACCAGATCTCCGTCATCGGCACCGGTTCGGTCACCCACACGACCACGTACACCCTGACCGTGGGCAACTCCAACCCGGGCAACGCGCTCCAGAACGGCGGCTTCGAGCAGGGCACCGCCAACTGGACGCAGAGCGCCAACGACATCACCAACAGCACCCAGGCCACCCCGCACAGCGGTGGCTGGTACGCCTGGATGATGGGTTACGGCAGCACCGCCACCGAAACCCTGAGCCAGTCCAACATCTCGGTCCCGGCCAACGGCCAACTCCGCGTGTGGGTCAAGATCACCACCGAGGAAGTCGGCAACACGGTCTACGACACACTCAACGTCCAGGTCAACGGCACGACCCTGGCCACCTACTCCAACGCCAACGCCACCGGCACCTACGTACAGAAGACCATCGACCTGAGCTCCTACGCGGGCCAGACGGTGACTCTCCAGTTCGCCGGCGCCGAGGACGAGTCCGCCACGACCACCTTCTTCGTGGACGACGTCAGCATCTCCTGACCCGTCCCCGATCGGGCGACCGACGATCGGCGCCCCGCTCCCGACGCATCGTCCGGGAGCGGGGCGCCTCGTCGTTCGGGCTCGGCACGGGTGCCAATCAGGGCCGGTCGTGCGCCCGCAGCCGGCGGCCGACCGTGCCCAACGCCTCGGCCAGGACCGCGAGTTGCTCGCGGTCCAGGACGTCGATCAATACTTCGCGAACCCGCTCGACATGCGCCGGGGCGGCGCCGCGCAACCGCTGCTCGCCCTGTTCGGTGAGCACCGCGTAGACGCCGCGCGGCTGTTCGGGGCACGCGCGTCGGCGCACCAGTCCCAGCTTCTCCAGTTGGGCGACCTGGTAGGTGATCCCGCTCTTGGACGTGATCAGTTCCTCGGCCAGTTCGGCCATCCGCAGTTCGCCGCCCGGCGCCGCGGACAGGTGCACGAGGATCTCGTACTGCGGATGCGAGAGACCGGCCTCGTCCTTGAGCTGTCGCTCCAGCGCTCGGTCCACGCGGTGGCCGGCCTCGACGAAGCTCTGCCACGCGGCCATCTCGAGGTCGTCCAGCCAACGCGGTTCGCTCATGCGCCCCAGCCTACTGAGCTTGTCGAAGCCGAAGTCGGCCTGTAGCGTCGAAGTGGTTCAAATTTGAACTGCCCTCGCATCGACAGGAGACACCCGCATGGCCTCCCCCGCCGAGACGACCCTCCGCAGCCCCGACCGGCCCACCGGCCCCGCGTCGCCGACCGCGCCCGGCCCGTCCCTGCACGGCTACGACCTGGGGCTGGTCCTGCTGCGAGTGGTGGTCGGCCTGACCATGGCCGCACACGGCAGCCAGAAGTTGTTCGGCTGGTTCGACGGCGCCGGCCTGGACGACACCGGCCAGTTCTTCACCATGAGCGGCTACCCGTCCGGCAAGGCGATGGCCACGGTGGCCGGCCTGACCGAGACCTTCGGCGGCCTGGCCCTGGTGATCGGCCTGTGCACACCCCTGGCCGCCGCCGCGATCGTGGGCACCATGATCAACGCCGTCGCGGTCAAGTGGGACGGCGGCTTCTTCGCGCCCAACGGCGTGGAGTACGAACTGTTGCTGACCTCGGCCGCCGCCGCACTCGCGCTGACCGGCCCCGGTCGACTTGCCGTCGACCGCTTCCTGCCGGTTCTGCGGGCCCACCGCCTCGCCTATGGCATCGCCGCCGTCGCGATCGGAGTGGTCACCGCCGGCGTCATCCTGATGCTGCGCGACTGACCCGACCCGGGGTGCGCGCACCCCACCCCGCGGCGAACCGCCGCCGGCCCCGACCCGGACTCCCGGGCCGGGGCCGAGCCATGTGCGGCCCGTGCACCGCGAGCCGCCGGACCTCGGCGGCAATCAGCACTCCCGATCGACTCGAACGGGCTTGACTACATACCTAGGGGGGGTATGTTGTAACCGTACTCGCCGACCGGGCCACCTCCGGTGCGGCGAAACCGAGCATCAGGAGGCTTCGCCATGAGCACGTCCACTTCCGCCGTCGCCACCACCTACACCGTCACCGGCATGACCTGTGGCCACTGCGTCTCGTCGGTGCGGGCCCAAGTCGGCCTGCTCGACGGCGTCACCGACGTCGCGGTCGACCTCGCGAGCGGCCGGGTCACCGTGACCTCCGACACCGCCCTGGCCGAGACCGCCGTCGCGGCGGCGATCGACGAGGCCGGCTACGCCCTCGTCCCGACCCCGGACGAGGCGCCGGCGGCGGGCGCGAGCTGCTGCGGCACCTGCCACTGACCACCTCGGGAGGGCGGCGGTCGGCCCCGACGCCCTCCCGGCGGCCCCACCGCCGGCCGACACCCCGACGCATCGATCACGGAGAGACCATGAACACGGCAGTCAAGGTCGGCGCGTTCGGCGCCGGCATCGTCCTGGCCTTCGGCGCCGCGTTCGGCGTGGGCCACGCGGTCGGCCCGGTCGGCTCCGACCCGGCGCCCGCACACGGCGGGCACGGCGGCGCCGCCGGCCCGTCGACCGGCACCGGCGCTCCCACCGGCCCGACCGGTGCCGTGCCCGCCGCCGCACCCGCCGCCGAGATGCCCGGTGGCCTACAGGTCGCCGAACGCGGCTACACCCTGGTACCGCCCGCCGAACCGCTGCCGGCCGGCACCTCGACCGAATTCCGCTTCCGCGTGCTCGGCCCGGACGGGCAACCATGGACCCGCTACGACCGTGCCCACGACAAGGACCTGCACCTGATCGTGGCCCGGCGCGACCTGTCCGGCTTCCAACACGTACACCCCGTGCTCGGCGCGGACGGGACCTGGAGCGTGCCGCTGACCTTCGCGAACGCCGGCACCTACCGGATGTTCGCCGACTTCACCCCCACCGGCGACCCGGCCGGGCCGCTCACCCTCGGCGCCGACGTGATCGTCGCCGGCGCCTACGAACCGGCCGCGCTGCCGGCCCCGACCCGCACCGCGACCGTCGACGGCTACACCGTGACCCTGACCGGCGACCTGTCCGCGGCCCAGTCGGGCCTGCTGACCCTGAACGTGAGCCGGGACGGCCGCCCGGTCACCGACCTCCAGCCCTACCTCGGCGCGTACGGCCACCTGGTCGCACTCCGCCAGGGCGACCTCGGCTACCTGCACGTCCACCCGCAGGGCGCGCCCGGCGACGGCAAGACCCCCGCGGGACCCGGCATCGCCTTCCACGCCCAGGCGCCCAGCGCGGGCAACTACCGCCTGTACCTGGACTTCCGGCACGGCGACACGGTCCGCACCGCGGAGTTCACCGTCGCCGTCGGCGCCCCGAACACACCCGCGGCGCAGGCCGCCACACCGCCCGCCGGCACCCCGGAACACGGCGAGCACGGACACTAGCAACACCCGTCAAGATCGAAACAAAGGCCGACCGCTGTCCTCTTGATACCCCCCTAGGGTATAGTTCAATGTGATCGTGGGACGGCCACACCAGTACGAGCGAGATGCGAAGGAGCAGGCGATGGGTTCGACCACCGAGACCTCGGCGCCACCGAACAGCGGGGAGATCGAACTCTCGATCGGCGGCATGACCTGCGCCTCGTGCGCGATGCGCATCGAGAAGCGGCTCAACAAGCTCGACGGTGTGACCGCGACGGTCAACTACGCCACCGAGAAGGCCAAGGTCAGCTACGCCGCCGACATCGCCCCCGCCGACCTGGTCGCCCAGGTCGAGGCCGCCGGCTACACCGCCGAGCTCCCCGCCCCGCCCGAGACCGCCGGAGCCGCCGGCGAGCCGGCGCCGGGCGCGGACGCGGACGGGGGTCGGGTGCGCGCTCTGCGCGACCGGCTGCTCATCTCGGCCGTGCTGACCGTGCCGGTGATCGCGATGGCGATGGTGCCCGCCCTTCAGTTCACCAACTGGCAGTGGCTCTCCCTCGCCCTGGCCTGGCCGGTCGTCGCGTACGGCGCCTGGCCGTTCCACAAGGCCGCGTGGACCAACCTGCGGCACGGCACCTCGACCATGGACACCCTCGTGTCGATGGGCACCCTCGCCGCGCTCGCCTGGTCCGTCTACGCCCTCTTCTGGGGCTCCGCCGGCGAGCCCGGCATGACCCACGCGTTCTCCTTCGCCATCGAACGCGGCGACGGAGCGGGCAACATCTACCTCGAAGCCGCCGCCGGCGTGACCACCTTCATCCTGGCCGGCCGCTACTTCGAGGCCCGCGCCAAGCGCCGCTCCGGCGCCGCGCTCAAGGCCCTGCTCGAACTCGGCGCCCGCGACGTGGCGGTGCTGCGGGACGGTCGCGAGGAGCGCATCCCGGTCGAGCAGTTGGCCGTCGGGGACCTGTTCGTGGTCCGCCCCGGCGAGAAGATCGCCACCGACGGCGTGATCGAGCAGGGCACCTCCGCCGTGGACGCCTCGATGCTGACCGGCGAGTCGGTCCCCGTCGAGGTCGGCCCCGGCGACACCGTCACCGGCGCCACCGTCAACGCCGGCGGCCGACTGGTGGTCCGGGCCACCCGGATCGGCGCCGACACCCAGCTCGCCCGGATGGCCCGCCTGGTCGAGGACGCCCAGAACGGCAAGGCCCAGGTGCAGCGCCTGGCCGACAAGGTCTCCGGCATCTTCGTACCCATCGTGATCGCGCTGGCCGCCGCCACCCTCGGCTTCTGGTGGGGCACCGGACAGGGCATCGCCGGCGCGTTCACCGCCGCCGTCGCCGTGCTGATCATCGCCTGCCCGTGCGCCCTGGGCCTGGCCACGCCCACCGCGCTGATGGTCGGCACCGGGCGCGGCGCACAACTGGGCATCCTGATCAAGGGCCCCGAGGTGCTGGAATCCACCCGCCGCGTCGACACGATCGTCCTGGACAAGACCGGCACCGTCACCACCGGCCGGATGACCCTGCTCGACACCCACCTGGCCGTCGGCGAGGACGCGGACGAGGTGCTGCGGCTCGCGGGTGCCCTGGAGAACGCCTCCGAGCACCCGATCGCCCAGGCGATCGCCGCCGGCGCCGCCGAGCGGGTCGGCGACCTGCCCGACCCCGAGGACTTCGCCAACGTCGAGGGGCTCGGCGTGCAGGGCATCGTCGAGGGCCACGCCGTGCTGGTCGGCCGCACCCGGCTGCTGGCCGAATGGGCCCTGGAGTTGCCGGTCGAGCTGGAACGGGCGATGGCCGACGCCGAGGCCCTGGGGCGTACCGCCGTCGCGGTGGCCTGGGACGGCCGGGCCCGCGCCGTCCTGGTGGTCGCGGACGCGGTCAAGCCCACCTCCGCCGAGGCCATCCGGCGCTTCCGCGAGCTGGGGCTCACCCCGATCCTGCTCACCGGCGACAACGCCACGGTGGCACACACCGTCGCCGCACAGGTCGGCATCGACCCGGAGCACGTGCACGCCGAGGTGATGCCCAAGGACAAGGTCGACGTGGTCACCCGGCTCCAGGCCGAGGGCCGGATCGTGGCGATGGTCGGCGACGGCGTCAACGACGCGGCGGCCCTGGCCACCGCCGATCTGGGCCTGGCCATGGGCACCGGCACCGACGTCGCGATCGAGGCGTCCGACCTGACCCTGGTCCGCGGCGACCTGCGCGCCGCCGCCGATGCGATCCGGCTGGCCCGCAAGACCCTGGGCACGATCAAGTCCAACCTGTTCTGGGCCTTCGCTTACAACGTCGCCGCCCTGCCGCTCGCCGCGGCCGGACTGCTCAACCCGATGCTCGCCGGCGCCGCGATGGCCTTCAGCTCGGTCTTCGTGATCAGCAACAGCCTGCGCCTGCGCGGCTTCAAGGCTCTCGCCGACGAAACCCACCCGACCACGACCGACCGGACCGACCCGGCCGTGCCCGCCCCGATCGCCGGCTGACCCGCCGCGCCCGACCACGATCGCCGAAGCCCGCTCGATGCCATCGCATCGAGCGGGCTTCGGCCGTTCGGGGGATCGCCCCGGCAGGTGTTCGCGACGCCGGGCGCGGATCGGGCTCAGGCCGGCGCCGGACCCACCGCCTGGATCACCGCGAACGCGCCGCCCTGCGGATCCTGGACCACGGCCATCCGGCCCGCCATCATGTCGAACGGCGGCTTGAGCACGTTGCCGCCGGCCTTGACCAGCGCGTCGACGGTGCTGTCCGTGTCGTCCACCGAGAAGTAGGTCAGCCAGTGCGCGGGCGTGCCGGGCGGCAACTGGGTCAAATCCTGCATCCCGGCGACCACCCGGTCGCCCGCGCTCAGCGCGTAGTAGCCCTCGGCGCCCTCCATCGCCGCGGCCTCCAGACCCAGCGCGGTCGAGCAGAACGCGCTCGTGGCGGCGACGTCGCCGGTGTTCAGCTCGTTCCAGATCACCGCGCCGGGCTCGTTGACCACCTCCGAGCCACCGAAGTCCCGCGCCTGCCACAGACCGAACACCGCGCCCCCGGGCTCGGCGACCACACCCATCCGGCCGAGCGTCATCACGTCCATCGCCGGCATGATCACCCGGCCGCCTGCCTTCTTGATCGCCTCCTGGGTGGCGTCCGCGTCGATGGCGGCCAGGTAGGTGGTCCACGCGGTCGGCGGCGGCGGCCCGCCGTCCGGGGACATCGCGGCCATGATGCCCGCGACGGCCTTCCCGTTCAGCGAGCAAACGGCGTAACCACCGGTCTCCGGCGGCCCGACCTCGCCCTGCCAGCCGAACAGGTCGCGGTAGAAGTCCAGGGCGGCCTGCTGGTCGGGAACCATCAGGTCGACCCAACACGGTGTGCCGGGCACGTAGGGGTTGGTGACCACGGGCATGACGAGAACCTCCAGAGAAGCCGACGAAGAACGACCCCCGTGCTCTTCATCGTCGGCGCCCACCCCACCGCCCGCCACCCCGGTCACGTGCGGTGGTGCGCGGGCCCGGGGTCCGTCCGTCCGGCGTCGATCAGTGCGTCGCCGGCCGCGACAACGTGTCGACCAACGCGCGCTTGTCGATCTTGCCGATCGCGGTGAGCGGGAACTCGGTGACGACGGCGATGTGATCCGGCAGCTTGAACGCCGCGACGCCGCGTTCGATCAGGAAGGCGCGCAGCTGCGCCGGCGTGGGCGCCTCGACGCCGGCCACCGGGATCACCACCGCACAGATGCGTTCGCCGCGGTCGGCGTCGGACAGCCCGATCGCGGCGCAGTGTTCGATGCTCGGGTGGGCTCGGACGTGGGTCTCGACCTCCTCGGCGGAGACGCTCTCGCCGTTGCGGTCGATGGTGTCCTTCACCCGCCCCTCGACCACCAGGTATCCGGAGGGCAGGCGCCGGACCAGGTCGCCGGAGCAGTAGTACCCGTCGGCGGTGAAGGCCGTGGCGTTCACCTCGGGCGCCCGGTAGTAACCGCGCAGCGTGTACGGCCCGCGAACCAGGAGTTCGCCGATCTCGCCGGGGGCCACGTCGCGCCCTTCCGCGTCCACGACGCGCAGTTCGTCGTCGGGGCTCAGCGGTCGGCCCTGGGTGCCGGTGACGATCTCCTCGTCGTCGCCCGCGTGGGTGTAGTTGAGCAGGCCCTCGGCCATGCCGAAGACCTGTTGTACGGCGCAGCCCAGTCCATCGGGCACCGTCCGGGCCACCTCGGCGGACAACTTCGAGCCGCCGGCCTGGAGCAGTCGCAGGCTGGACAGGTCGCTGTCGTCCCATTCGGCGGTACCCAGCCACAGCGGGATCAGCGGCGGGACCAGCGCGGTGTGCGTGACCCCCTCGGCCTGGATCAGCGGGAACGCGGCGTCGGGTGCCGGTGACGGGCAGAGCACCACGGTGCCGCCCACGGACAACGTGCCGAGCAGACCCGGGCAGGCCAGCGGGAAGTTGTGCGCGACCGGCAGGCACGCGAGGTAGACGGTGTCCGCGTCGAGGTCGCAGGCGCGCGCGCTCTCCCGGGCGTTGTACCCGTAGTCGTCGTGCGTGCGCGGGATGAGTTTGGGCACGCCGGTGGTGCCGCCGGACACCAACAGCAGTGCCAGGTCTCCCGGATCGGGCTCGGCGTGCGGGCGCGGTTCGCCGTCGACGGTGTCCAGGGCCCGATGCGGTCCGGGGTCGCCGGCGACCAGGACGTGCCGCACCGAGGGCGCCTCGGCGAGCACTCGGGTCGCCAGGTCGCGGTAGTCGAAGCCGGCGAACTCGTCGGCCACCACGTAGGCGACGGCCTCGCTCAGCCGGGCCAAGTGGCCGATCTCGGTGATGCGGTGCGCGGGCAGCGTCAACACCGGGATCGCGCCGAGTCGGGCCAGGGCGAAGAACAACACCGGGAACGCGGCGACGTTGGGCAGTTGCACCACGACCCGGTCGCCGGCACGCAGCCCGAGATCGGCGAGCCCCCCGGCCATCCGGTCGGCCCGAGCGTCGAGTTGACGATACGTCAGGCGCTGTTCGCCGGCCACGACCGCGAGGTCGTCGCCGTACGCGGCGGTCCAGTCGCGCAACAGCCCGCCCAGCGTGCGGCCGTCCCAGTATCCGGCCGCGCGGTAGGCGGCGGCCGTCTCTTCCGGCCACGGCGTCAGGCCCGAAGCACGGGGCGGCACCGGCGAGTTGGCTTGGCTCATCGGGTGGTCGACCTCCGGAACGATCACTGTTCGAGATGCGAGACTTTGGTTAGGCTAACCTGAATACGTCGCCGTGTCCTCGCCCACCGGGAACCTGAATTTCGCTTCGCTCGGTCTCTTGAACGCTGGCCCCTTCTTGAAAGCGAGAAGAGCTGTGACCTCCCCCTCGGTCTTCCACGAGCGGCCGGTGGCCTGCGCCGCCGACCCCGTCGCCGTCGCCGCCGCCCTCGCCGCCTCCACCACGGACGAGTTCGTCGTCTACGAGAACGAAGGCGAAGTCGGTTGGGGGGAGTCGCCGTACGCACTCGTGTCCGCGGGTGTCGGCGCGACCACGCTGACCGTGGCCGGCGCGACCCGCACCGTCGCCACCGGGGCGCGCCCACTGGACGCGGTGGCCCGCGCCCTGGCCGAGGTCGACGTCACGGGGTGGCGGGCGTACGGCTGGCTGGCCTTCGAGCTGAGCCACGCGTTGCACGGCGGCGGCCCGGCCCGGGCCGCCGGCACGGACGATCCGCCGATCGCCCGGGTCGCCGTGCCGCGCCGGGAGATCCGGCTGACCGAGGGGGCGGCGCTGCTGCGCGCCCTGGACCCGGACGATCTCGACCACCTCGAAGTGCGGCTCGCCGCCGCCGTTTCGGCGGCCGAGGCGCCCGTGCGTGCGGCCCGGATCCGAGCCGATGTGCGCGATCACGGCGCCGACGACTATCGCGCGGCCGTCACCGCGTCGGTCGCCGCCATCCGGGCCGGGCAGTTGGACAAGGTCATCGTCTCCCGACGCGTGCCCGTGCCCGAGCCGATCGATCTGCCCGCCACCTATCTCGCCGGCCGTCGGGGCAACGACCCGGCCCGGTCGTTCCTGCTGAGGCTGGGCGGGTGGCAGGCGACCGGCTTCAGTCCGGAAATCGTCGCCCGGGTCACCCGGGACCGCACCGTGACCACCCAACCACTGGCGGGCACCCGGGCGTTCGCCGGCGACCCCACGGCGGACCGGTCCCGGCGCGAGGAGTTGTACCGCGACGCCAAGGAGGTCTTCGAGCACGCCATATCCGTGCGCCTGGCCCGCGAGGAGTTGGCCACTGTCTGCGCCGAAGGCAGCGTGCACATCGACGACTTCATGAGCGTCAAGGAACGCGGCAGCGTGCAACACCTGGCCTCACGGTTGTCCGGCCGACTGGCCGAGGGGCGCACCGCGTGGGACGCGGTGGCCGCGCTCTTCCCCGCGGTCACCGCGTCCGGCATTCCCAAGGCCGAGGCATGCGGGCTGATCCACCGTCTGGAGAGCGGGCCCCGGGGCCTGTACAGCGGATCGGTGCTCACCGTCGACGCCGACGGCACCCTGGACGCGGCCCTGGTGCTGCGCAGCGTCTTCCGCCACGACGGGCACACCTGGCTGCGGGCCGGCGCGGGCGTCGTCGCGCACTCCACCCCCGAGCGCGAGTTGGAGGAGACCCGGGAGAAGTTGTACAGCGTCTCGCGCTTCCTCGTTCCCGAACACGTCGACCCGACCGGCGACACCGGGGACCCGCACCCCGCCGTGCTGACCGCCGGCTGACCACCGTTCCGGCCCGCCTCGACCGGGGCCCGGCGGGCCGGAACGGTACCCGGCGGCCGGCGGCTTCCCTACACCATTACGGCCTTCCCTTCATCACACTTGCATACCGCCGCCCCGCGGAAAGGGGTTTCGGTGGATCATGGGCGCAGTGCGGGTGGGAAGTTCCCACCCGCCGGGAGGGGAATCGTCGGCCCATCGGTGGGTTGCGTTCACCCTTTCACTGTCCCAGTGGCATGAGAAGGAGTCGCCGGATGGTCGCATCGTCTGTGGACGAACTGCGGATTTCGTTGGAGAGGGAGGCTACCGAACTGACCGCGCAGCGAGACCGACTGCGCGATGAACTGGCAGATGTGGAACGGCAGTTGGCGGCCCGGATCAGCGCGGTGGAGCACCTCGCGCTGATCCGTCCGCTCGTGCCGCTGCCGCGGGTCGAGGTCGAGCCCGTCGCACCGGTCGAGGTCGTGCCGGTCGAGGTCGAAACCCCGGCCGAGGCGCCGGTCGAGGTCGTGCCGGTCGAGGAGGCGCCGGTCGAGGCGGACGTGGTCGAAGAGGCCGCGGTCGAAGCAGCGCCGGTCGAAGAGGTCGTCGTCGCCACTCCGGCCCCGAGCCGGAAGCGCAAGGCGGTCGCCGCCACGAAGGAAAAGACGCGGATACAGTCCGCGTCGACGCGTAAGACCCCGGCGGCCAAGCCCGCCGGCAAGCCGGCCGCGAAGCCGGCGAGCAAGTCCGCTGCCAAGCCCGCCGCCAAGAGGAAGACCACGCGGGCGAAGGCCGCTCCCGTCGAGTCGGTCGCACCCGAGCCGGTCGCACCCGAACCGGTGGCCGCTCGCCCGGTCCGCTCCCACCTGCGCGACGAGATCGCCGCGTTGTTGGAAGGCACCGGCGAACCCATGAACGTCCGCCAACTCACCGAGGCCCTGGGCGAGACCGCCACCAAGAGCCGGATGGAGAGCGTGCGCACGTCCACGGAGGGCCTGGTCAAGGCCGGTCGCGCGATCAAGGCCGGCCGCGGCCTGTTCACCGGCCCCGGCGCCTGAACCACCCCGGGCACGCCCGGACGCGCCACCCACCGCCGGCCCGACGGCACGCCTCACGGCTGCGTCGGGCCGGCGGTGTCGTCCCGGACCGCTGCCCTTCGCCCGTTCGGACCGACCCGAGGTGACCGCGTACCACCCGTCGGGCACGGGAACCCTAGGCTGGGCGAACTCGCGCCGACCGGCGCGGTTCCTGTTTCGCCCCGATGCGGAGGTTCGCATGTCCGACGCGATCCGGGTGGCACTGGCCACCTCGACCCCGGGGCTCGCCCTGGACCGGGACCTGCCGGCGATGCTCGCCGCGCTGCGCGCCCGCGGGCTCGACGCCGTGGCGGTGTGCTGGGACGCGGAGGGGTTCGACTGGTCGGCCTGCGCCGCCGTGGTGATCAGATCCACGTGGGACTACGCCGAGCGCCGAACGCACTACCTGGCCTGGGCGGAGGCGGTCGCGGCGGTGACCCGGCTGGACAATCCGATCGCCCTGCTGCGGTGGAACACCGACAAGCGATACCTGCACGAACTCGCCGCCCGGGGTGTCCCGGTCGTGCCCACCCGGTTCGTCGCCCCGGGCGAGCCGCCGATCCTGCCCGAGCACGGCGAGTTCGTGGTCAAGCCCGCCGTCTCGGCCGGCGCCCGCGACACCGCCCGCTACGCGCAGCGGCATCGCGACGCCGCCCGTCGACACGTCGCCGCGCTGCACGCGGGTGGGGCGACCGCGATGGTGCAGCCCTACCTGTCCCGGATCGACGAGGGCGAACGGGCGTTGGTCTTCCTCGGCGGCGCGTTCAGCCACGCGATGCGCAAGGGGCCGGTGCTGACCGAGCCGGGCGTCCTGGACAACGATCGCGAAGCGCATCCGGGCCTGCTCCCGCACCAACCCTCGGCCGCCGAACTGGACCTGGCCGCAGCCGCGTTGGCTGCCGTGCCCGGCTCGCACACACCGTTGTACGCCCGGGTGGACCTGGCCCTGGCCGACGACGGATCCCCGGTCCTGATGGAACTGGAACTGGTGGAGCCCAACCTGTTCATCATCGACGACGACACCGCCTTGCGGCGCTTCACCGACCTCGTGCACGAACGCGCCCGATAGCGCCGCGGCCCGGCGGCCGGCATGGCCGGCAGGGCCGGAAATGTTTGCCGAACGTGATGGAACGTTCACCGGGATGCCTGTCGGCCGGGTGTACCGGGCGCCTAGATTGGCCTGGACCACCCCACACGGCATCCGGAGATGAGAGTTCGTGGCCGAGTCCATGCTCGACGCAGAATCGGCTTTACCAGAGCGGAAGATCGACACCGAGGTGGCACATACCGCCCGGGTGTGGAACTACTGGCTGGGCGGCAAGGACAACTATCCCGTGGACCGCGAGACCGGTGATCAGATCGCCGCGATCCACCCGGGAACGCGCGATTACGCGCTCGCCGACCGGCAGTTCCTGGGCCGAGCGATCCGCCATCTCGCCGGCGACCTGGGTATCCGCCAATTCCTCGACATCGGCACGGGACTGCCGACCGCCGGGAACACCCACGAGATCGCCCAGGGCGTGGCCCCGGAATCGCGGATCGTCTACGTCGACAACGACCCCCTGGTGCTCGTGCACGCCCGGGCCCTGCTGACCAGCAGTCCGGAGGGGGCGACCCGCTACATCGACGCCGATCTGCGCGACGTCGACGAGATTTTGGCCCGCGCGGCCAAGACACTGGACTTCAGCCGGCCCATCGCGCTGGTCCTGCTCGGCGTGATCATCTTCGTCAACGACGACGACGAGGCGTACGGGACGGTCCGCCGACTGCTGGACGCGCTTCCCTCGGGCAGTCACCTGGCCTTGTCCCACACGGTGACCAGCCCCCCGGCGCCACCGGACGTGGACGACGCCGTGGCCTTTTGGAACGCGCACGGCACGCCCCGGCTCAAGCAGCGCTCGCCCGAGGGCATCGCGCGCTTCTTCGACGGTCTGGAACTGCTCGAACCCGGCGTCGTCTCGTGTTCGCGCTGGCGGCCCGAGGCCGGCGACCGGACCCCGGACGTGGCCATGTACGGCGCGGTGGGCCGCAAACCGTAGCCGGCCGGAGCCGGACGTGGGCCCGAGACACCCGCCGCGCCGCCGAAGACACGCCCCGACCGCCCGGCATGGCGGCCCCTCGGATCCGTCCGTATCGGAGGGGCCGCCGGTTCAGCGGTGTCGAGCGCTATCGCCGGAGGACGAGCGGCATCGACAGGTCAGCCCTGGTGGCCGCCACCGTGGTGCTGCGGGGCCTCACCCTTGCCGTGCCCGTTCGAGTGGTGCTCACCCTTGTCGTGGTCGCCGTCGACGTTCGCGCACACGTTGCCGATCGTCGGGTTGAGCGCACCCAGCAGGTTGAGGCTGTTGCCGCAGATGTTGATCGGCACGTGGATCGGGACCTGGAGGTTGTTGCCGGACAGGACGCCGGGCGAACCGACCGCCGCACCCTGGGCGTCCGCACCGGCGTTGGCGACACCGGCACCCGACATGACGAGCGCGGCGATGCCGACGGTGAGGGCCGCGGACTTCTTGATCGTGTTCATCTGAGCTCCGTTTCGGATGGCGCCGTGAATGGGCGCGACCGACCGGTGCAACGACCCGAATCCCGGCAGGCAACTGCTCTTTCGCGGTGTTCACCCGGGTGGCGGCACCCGCCGGGCGGGAGGCGATGCCGGGCCGGAACGGCGTGTTCGGCGGGTCGGCGCGGGGTACTGGCCGCCGAACCGCGCCGGTGCCCCCGGCGGGCGAAGCCCGATCGCAAGCCGACCCCAGGAAGCAGGGCCGCATCGTGCCTGTCCCCTCCCACCCGACCCGCCGCGCCCTGCTGTTCGGTACGGCCGGCACCGCCGCCCTGCTCGCCGGCGGCCCTCGGGCACTGCTCGGCACCGGCCCCGCCGCCCCACGATCGGTGCTCCCCGTCGCGGACACCGCCGTGTTGCTCGACGCGGCGCCGGTCACCGTCGACCTGGGTTCACGCACCGTGCCCACGTGGGGCTACGGCGACCGGGTGCCCGGTCCGGAGATCCGGGTCACCGCCGGCGGCACGGTGTCCGCGCGGTTGCGCAACAACCTGCCGCAGGACACCACGGTGCACTGGCACGGCGTGCGGATCGATCCGGCGATGGACGGCGCCCCCGGACTCAGCCAGGTCCCGGTGCCTCCGGGCGGCGTCTTCGACTACCGCTTCACCGCGCCCGATCCGGGCACGTACTTCTACCACTCGCACGTGGGCACCCAACTCGACCGCGCGGCCTACGGGGCGTTCGTGGTGGAGGACCCGGCCGAGCCGCTCGGCTACGACGCGGAGTGGACCGTCGTCCTCGACGACTGGCTCGACGGCACCGGCACCGACCCGGACGCGGCGTTGGCCGACATCCGCGATCGACCCCGACCGGTGCGGACCATGCTGAGCACGCTGCTGGGCGGGGTCGCCGGTCACCTCGCCTACCCGCACTACCTCGTCAACGGCCGCACCCCGCAGGCCCCCGAGGAGTTCGGCGCCGCGCCCGGTGACCGCGTGCGGCTGCGGTTGATCAACGCCGGGGCGGACACCGCCTTCCGGGTCGCCCTGGGCGGACACGAGCTGACGGTCACCCACACCGACGGATACCCGGTGTTGCCGGTCACCGTGGACACGCTGCTGATCGGGATGGGCGAGCGCTACGACGTACTGGTCACGCTGGCCGACGGGGTGTTCCCGCTGGTGGCCCTCGCCGAGGGCAAGGGCGACCGGGCGTTCGCGGTGGTGCGCACCTCGGGCGGCGAGGCGCCCTCGGCCTCGGTCGACGTGCCCGAGTCGGACGGCCGTCTGCTCACCCTGGCGGACCTGGTCGCCGACCCCTCGGTGGATCTGGGCGACGCGCCGGCTCGCGGCGTGGATCTCGTGCTGGGTCGAGGACCCGACGGAACCGGGTGGAGACTGGGCACCACCGCCACGTTCGACACGCCCCCGCTGCGGGTGCCGGTCGCCGTCGGCGAGCGCGTCCGGTTGTCCTTCACCAACACCACCCGCATGTGGCACCCGATCCACCTGCACGGACACACCTTCCAGGTGCGGGGCGCCGCCGGGGGCGGGCCGCGCAAGGACACCGTGGTGGTGCGTCCGCGGGAGAGCGTCACCGTGGACGTGCTCGCCGAGAATCCCGGCGAATGGATGTTGCACTGCCACAACCTCTACCACAGCGAGTTGGGCATGATGGCGACCCTGGGCTACGGCGACACCCCACCCGCCGGCCCCGACATGCCGGGCATGTCGGGGCCGGGCTGAATCCGACTGCGTGGGGCGGGCGTTGCCGCCCGCCAGGCACCGCAGGTCAGCAGTGGCCGGCCGGTTCCGACCGGCCGCAGACGTTCGCCGTGAACGTGTTGTCCGCTGCGGCGTCCCGATTCGCCAGGTCCGCCGGTTCGTTGCGCTGCACGACGTTGTCCGAGATCACGTTGTTCGTGGTCGGCCCGCCGGCGAAGCTGGGCACCATCACGATGCCACCCGACATCGGCGACTCGCCCCGGTTGTCCCGGACCTGATTGTCGCTCACCTGCGTCTCCTGGGCGCCGGTGAGCACAATGCCCGACCCCTGGATGTAGGCCAGCCGCGAATTCGCCTCGCAGTACTTGTTGTTCTCGTCGATGCGATTGTGGCGGATCGCCAACGCCCCGGCCACCGGCTGGGTTTCGTCACCCACGATGAACACGCCGGCGCAGTTCCCGGTTAGTTCGTTGTACTCGATCGCCAACATGCGTCCGCGCCGGATCAACACGCCGAGCCGATTGCCCGAGGCGTGGTTGCGGGCGATGCTCGCGCCCATCGCATCGGCGGTATCGGCCAGGAACAGCCCCGCCTGGGCGTTGTCGTCGGCGGTGTTGTCGGTGAACTCGGCGCGGGTGGACTTCTCCTGACCGATCCCGTGCTCCCCGTTGTCGTGCGCGAACACGCGCCGCACCACCATGTGTTCGGTGCCGCTGCCCATCACTCCGGTCTTGCCGAAGCCGGTGACCGTCAACGACTGGATCCGTACCTCGGACACCGGATCCTCCTCCGTGCCGGTCACACAGATCCCGTGACCCGCCGCCGCGCACACGTTCGCCGCGTCCACTTCCCCCGGGGTGATCACGGTGCGCTCGCCCCTCCCGCGGATCGTCACGCCGTCCGTGGCGATCGTCACGCTGCCGGGATAGGTGCCGGGCAGCACGTCGACGATGTCCCCGGGCGCGGCGGCGTCCACCGCCGCCTGGATCGATTCGCCGGGATGGACCACATGCCGGGTGTCGGCGTGCGCGGCCGGGGCCAGGACGGAGCCCAGCGCGGTCAGGACGGTGGCGCAGGCGAGAGGAAGCAGCCGTTGTGCGTGCATGAGCGAAGTTCTGCCTTCGGGAGAGAGGGAGTGGCGAAGAGCAAGAGGGTGGCGCGCGGGCGCGGTTCAGGAAACGGGCTCGGGCAGTGCGGCCGGCGCGACCTCGGCGGGATCCGAGGTCATCGTGTCGACCAGGGCGGTGGAATGTCTCCCGGCGCGGAACACCGGGTGGGCGAGCAGTCGGCGCAGGAAGCCCGCGGTGGTGTGCACGCCGCCGCCGGCCACCCGGAACTCGCCCAGCGCCCGCTCGGCGCGCGCGATGGCCCGGTCCCGATCGGGCGCCCAGACGATCACCTTGGCGAGCAGCGAGTCGTAGTCGGGGCCCACGGTCCACCCCGGGTAGGCGTGTGTGTCGATCCGTACGCACGGCCCGCCGGGCGGCACGAACTCGGTGAGCCGACCGGGGGTCGGCGCGAACCCCCGGTCCGGGTCCTCCGCGTTGATCCGGCACTCGATCGCCACCCCCTGTGGCACCACGTCCTGCTGACCGAACGTCAGCGGTGCGCCGGCGGCGATGCCGAGCTGTTCGCGCACGATGTCGACGCCGGTGACCATCTCGGTCACCGGGTGTTCCACCTGGATCCGGCAGTTGATCTCCAGCAGGTGGAACCGGTGTTCCGGGGTGACCACGAACTCGAAGGTGCCGGCGCCCACATAGCCGACGGCGCTCGCGCCGCGCAGCGCCGCCGCGCACATCGCGTCGCGTACCTCCGCCGGGAGGTGCGGGGCCGGGGACTCCTCGACCAGCTTCTGGTGCCGACGCTGCACCGAGCAGTCCCGCTCGCCGAGGTGCACCGCGCCGCCGTGGCCGTCGCACAACACCTGCACCTCGACATGCCGCGCGTCGTCGATGTAGCGCTCCAGGTAGAGCCGTTCGTCGCCGAACACGGCACGGGCGTGCGCCCGGGTGTCCTGGTACGCCCAGGCCAGTTCGTCGGGGTCGCGCACCACGCTCATGCCGCGACCGCCGCCGCCCGCGACCGCCTTGAGGATCACCGGGTAGCCGACCCGGGCGGCGACCTCGGCCGCCTCGGCCGGCGAGGCCAACGCGGCGTCGCTGCCCGGCAGGACCGGCAGCCCGGCGGCGGCCATCACCGCGCGCGCCTCGCTCTTGTCGCCCAGTTGCTGCATCACGTGCGGCGGCGGTCCGATGAAGGTGATCCCGTGCGCTTCGCAGATCTCCGCGAAGTCGGGGTCCTCGGACAGGAATCCGTAGCCCGGGTGGATCGCCTGCGCACCGGTGCGTCGGGCCGCCTCGATGATCGCCGGCATGTTGAGATAGCTGGATCTGGCGGATGGCGGGCCGATGTGCACGGCCTCGTCGGCAAACCGCACCACGGCGGAATCACGGTCCGCGGTCGAGTACACGGCGACGCTGCGAATACCGAGTTCGCGGCAGGTGCGGGCCACCCGCAGGGCGATTTCCCCGCGGTTGGCGATGAGCACGGTCGAGAACACCTGGACCCCCTCGGTCGTTGTCAGTGCCGCCCGGCCGGGCCGTCGTGGCCCGTACCGGGACGGTCGTCGGGCCCGCCGTCGTGCTCGGCGTTCGCGTCCCGGCCGGTCGCGCGTGGCTCGATCGCGAGCAACGGCTCGTGGTATTCCACCGGTTGCGCGTCCGCCACCAGCACCTCCACCACCTGTCCGGACACCTCGGCGGTGATGGTGTTCATCATCTTCATGATCTCCAGGATGCCCACCGTCTGACCGGCGCGGACGGTGTCGCCGAGGCTGACGAAGGGCTTCGCACCCACCTCGGGCGCGTGGTAGAAGGTGCCGACCATCGGCGCGCGGACGAACCGCCGGGTGCCCTCCGGCGCGGCCGATTGCTCGCTCCGCGGCGCGGCGGCGGGTGCGTCGAGGGCGACGGCGGCCGGGCCGGGCGCGGGGGTTTCCGGCCACTCGATCTCGATGCTGGTGTCGCCGCAGCGCAACCGGATCAACCGCGGCGGAACCGGGGCGGAGGGTGCCGGCTGCGGCCGGTCGGCCGGGTGCGGGTGGGTGTGCGGCTGCGCGGCGGAGGCGGGGGTGAGCGGCTTGACCCACCGCTCGTCCGCATAGCCGGAGTGGTTGACGTGGTTGTCGGCGTGCGCGTCGTGCGCGTCCGGAGCTCCGTGGGGTGGGGTCATCACGCACTTCCTTCGACACGGGCAGCCGGCGCGACGCCGAAGCCCCGGAATCGGTCCCCGCGTTCGCGCAGGAGCCGGGTCTGGTCCAGCGCGCGCAACTCGTGCACGACCGGGATCAGTGCGGCGCGCAGCAGTGCGGCGGCCTTGCCCGGGTCGGTGTGCGCGCCACCGGGCGGCTCGGGCACGATCCGGTCGACCACGCCCAGGCGCAGCAGTTCGCGTGGACGCATGCGCAGCGCCGCGGCGGCCGCGGGCGCGGCTGCGGCGTCCTTCCACAGGATGGCCGCGCACCCTTCCGGGCTGATCACCGAATACACACCGTGCTCGCCGATCATCACCCGATCGGCGACCGCGAGCGCGAGGGCGCCGCCGCTGCCGCCCTCGCCGGTGATCACCGTGACGATCGGGGTGGGCAGTCGGGACATCAGGCGCAGGTTCTCCGCGATCGCCACGGCCTGGCCGTCCCGCTCCGCGTCCGGTCCGGGGTTGGCGCCGGGCGTGTCCACCAGGGTGATCACCGGCAGGCCGAGCTTGGCGGCCAACCGCATCAGCCGGGCGGCCTTGCGAAAACCCGCCGGGGTGGCCATGCCGAACTTGCGGTGTTGACGTTCGGCGAGGTTGTCACCCCCCTTGTGATGTCCGATCAGCATCACCGGCAGGTCGTCCAGCCGGCCGATGCCGCCGATCACCGCGGGGCAGTCCGCGCCGATCCGGTCGCCGTGCAACTCGTGGAAGTCGTCCAGGATTCGCCCGGCGTAGTCGAGGGCGGTGGGTCGCGCGGGGTGCCGGGCCAGCCGGACCGCCTCCCACGGATCGCCCTGGTCCGCCGCCCCGTTCGCCGTCGACGCGTTCGCCGCCGGTCCGGGCGCGGGCGGTTGCGTGGTCGGCTCGCCCGGTGCCTCCTCGGGACGCACCTCGCGCGCATCGCCCGCTGCGAGGAGGTGGCGGATGGTCGCGCGCAACGCCGGTCGGGGTGTGATCGCGTCGACCATCCCGTGTTCCAGCAGGAATTCGGCGGTCTGGAAGCCGGTGGGCAGCCGTTCGCGGATGGTGTGCTCGATCACCCGGGGGCCGGCGAAGCCCAGTCGGGCGCCGGGTTCGATCAGGATGACGTCGGCCAGCGTGGCGAACGAGGCGGCCACCCCGCCGTAGGTGGGGTCGGTGATCAGCGACACCACCAGGACGCCGGCCTCGTGCAACTCCGCCAGGGCGTGGGCGGTCTTGGCCATCTGCATGAGCGAGAGCACCCCCTCCTGCATGCGGGCCCCGCCCGAGGCGGTGACCAGCAGCAGTGGAGTACGGCTGCGCAGGCTCTCGTTCGCGGCCTCGGTGACCAACGCGCCCACCGCGCAGCCGAGACTGCCGCCCAGGAAGCGGAAGTCCATCGCGGCCACCACGACCGGCCGGTCGTGGACGGTGCCCCGCGCGCACAGCACCGCCTCGTCCATGCCGGTGGCGGCGCGCGCCTGGGCCAGGCGCTCCGCGTAGGGGCGCGAGTCCACGAAGTCCAGCGGGTCGTGGGGGGTGGGCCCGGCGGTCAGCGGAGTCTCCGAGCCGGGATCCAGTAGTTGATCCAGTCGTTGCCGCGCCGTGAGCCGGGCGTGATCACCGCAGTCGGGGCACACCTGTAGGTCCCGGGCGAAGCGTTTGCCGTATACGAGTTCGGCGCAGCGCCCGCACTTGACCCAGTCGGGTCGGGCGTGGACGGTGAGCCCGAGGTCGGTCTCGATCATGGCTTCAGGGTCCTTGGACGAAGGGGCCTGGGACGAAGGGGCCCAAGAAGAAGGGGCGTTGGCCGACAGCGACGTACACGACGGCCGTACGCGCTATACCTGCGCGTCCCGCTCCCAGCGGTAGAACTCCCGGGCCATCGCGTCCTGCGGCGACCGCCAGGTCTCCGGGTCGTACGCGCCCACGTGCACGGCCAGTCGCTCGCTGATGTCGCGGAACTGGGGGTGTCCGGCCACCTTGGCGACGGCGGGCCCCGGTGGCCGATCGGCCTCGATCAGATGCAGGTACAGGTCGCCGAACTGGAACAGACTGCGGCCGGTGACCCCTACCAGGTGCGGGAGTTCGCCGGTGTCGGAGGAAGCGAAGATGTCCGCGATTCGGGGGGCCGAATCGGGCTTCATCCGGGCCACGATCAGGGTGCGGTGCATGTGCGATGGTCCTTTCCGGTCGATCGGTGGGAGGTCGGCGGGACCGCGCGGGGCGGACCCGCCGACCGGGCGCGTCGGCGCCGGGCGAACCGGCACCGACGCGGGTGTCACCAGGTGCGCGCGGTGGGCGCCACGTCCAGTTCCCGGGCGCGTTGCTGGATCCGGTCCCGGATCAGCTCCAGTTGCACGCGAGAGTTGCGGTTGATGTTGTCCGTCATCCACGCGTCGTCGACCGGCGCGGTCTCCTTCATCGCGAAGTCCTGCACCCAGCGCATCCGCACGCCGTCGGGGACCTCCTGGTACTCCCAGCGGATGTGCATGTGCGCGAACGGCCCGGTCTCCACCCGGCGGGCCCACACCGTCCGCGCCTCGCGGTCGGCCTCGCGCTCGGAGACCCAGCTCCAGATCTTGCCGTCCTTGTCCGGGTGCATGGTCAGCCGGAAGGTGACCTTGTTGTCCTCGCGCGCGAGGATCTCCACCGACGCGTATTCGCTGAACAGGTCGGTCCAGTGCTCCACGTCGTTGGTCATGTCCCAGATCAGGTCGAACGGGGCCGAGATGACGATGTCGTTGTCGGTATGGCCTGCCATGTCACACTCCGGAGGTGAGTTGGGAGTTGGTGGTTTCCAGGAACTCGCGCGGGGTCTTGCACTGGTCCACGTCCGCGCCGAGCGGGAATTGGTAGCGCCGCTCCAGTTCGGAGACGATCCCGAGCAGGCCGAGCGAGTCGAGTCCGAATTCCTCGAACGTCGACCCCGGCAGGCTCATCCGTTGCGGATCGGCGGTGACGCCGGCGCAGGTCTTCATCAGCGCGGCGAGTTCTTCGTAACTGAAGGGTCCGTTCATCGCAGGCTTCCTTCTTCCGTGCTTCCTTGCGGAGACCGCTACGCGGTCGGTTAGGGCGTCCCGGGCCGGCCGTCGCCGCGGCGCAACACCAGGGCCGCGTTGTGACCCATTAGGCCCCGACTGAGCACCAGGGCGGTGCGCAGTTCGGCGCTCCGGGCCCGGCCGGTGACCAGGTCCAGGTCGTGGCAGACGTCGAAGACGCCCGGCGTGGGCGGCAGTACGCCGTGTTCCATCGCCAGGATCGCGGCGGCGCAGTCCAACACCGGCGCGCCGCAGTAGGCGCGGCCGATGCCCGTCTTGGGGGCGGTCACCGGCACCCGGGCCGCGTGCCCGCCCAACGCGTCACTCAGGGCCAGTACTTCGGCCTGGTCGGCCTCGCGCACCCCGAGCGCGTCCGCGAAGACCACGTCGATGTCCTGCGGGGCACATTCGGCCTCGGCCAGCGCGTCGCGGATCGCCCGAGCCAGACCGTGCCGGGAAGGTCCCCAGCCCGAGGTCCCGGTGAACGTCGCGCCGTGTCCGACCACTTCGGCCCGGATCCGGGCGCCTCGTCGGTGCGCCGCCGCCGCCTCCTCGACGACGAACATCGCACCGCCCTCGGCGGGGGCGAACCCACACGCGTTCGCGGTGAACGGGAGGTACGCCTGCCCGGGTTCGCGAGCCAGGCTGAGCGCGTCGTAGCCGAGCTGGCAGACCATCGAGTACGGCGCCAGCGGGGCCTCCGCCGCGCCGACCACGACGGCGTCGGTGCCGCGTCGGATGGTGCGGGCCGCGTGCGCGAGCGCGTCCAGCCCACCCGCCTCGTCGTTGGCCAGCACCGCGCACGGCCCCTTGAAACCGCCGCGGATGGAGATCTGGCCGGTGGTGGCGGCGTAGAACCAGGCGATCGACTGGTAGGGCCCGACGAAGCCGGGGCCTTGACCCCACAGGTTCTGCAGCTCGCGCTGGCCGAATTCGCCGCCGCCGGAGCAGCTCGCGGTGGTCACCCCGACGCCGAAGGTGGGCATCGGGCCGAGCGCGGCGTCGGCCAGTGCCTGATCCGCGGCGACCATCGCGAAGTGCGTGAAGCGGTCGGTCTGGACCAGGAAGCGCTCCTCGACCACGGCGGCGGGGTCGAACTCGCGCACTTCGCCGGCGACCGCCAACGGCAGGTCCGCGCACCCTTCGCGGGTGATCCGGTCCAGCACGCACCGGCCCTCGCGGGTGGCCTTCCAGAACACGTCGGGGCCGATGCCGTTGGGCGCGACGACGCCGACACCCGTCACCACCGTGCGTCTGGGTGCGGAGTTTTTCACCGGGGTCTCCTTTCCCGGCGGTCCAGCACCACGGCGGACTGGAAGCCGCCGAACCCGCTGCCCACCGACAGCACCGTCTTCAGTGCCATCGGCCGGGCCGTCCCCGGCACGTAGTCGAGGTCGCACTCCGGGTCCGGGGTCTGGTAGTTCGCCGTGGGCGGCACCGCCTTGTGTTCCATCGCCAGGGCGCACGCCGCCAGTTCGATCGCACCGATCGCGCCGAGCGAGTGGCCCACCATGGACTTGATCGAACTCATCGGCGTCCGGTACGCGTGCTCGCCCAGCGAACGCTTGACCGCCGCCGTCTCGTGGCGGTCGTTCTGCTTGGTGCCCGAGCCGTGCGCGTTGACGTAGTCGATCCCGGTCGGGTCGACCTGTGCGTCGGCCAGTGCACGGTCGATCGCCTCGGACATCTCCAAGCCCTCCCGGGTCAGGCCGGTCATGTGGTGCGCGTTGCCCCGGGTGGCGAAGCCGCCGACCTCGCAGTAGACATGGGCACCGCGGCGCCGGGCGTGTTCGAGTTCCTCCAGCACGAGCACGGCGGCGCCCTCGCCCAACACGAAGCCGTCCCGGTCCGCGTCGAACGGCCGGGACGCGTGCGCCGGGTCGTCGTTGCGGGTCGAGGTCGCCTTGATCGCGTCGAAGCAGGCGACCGTGATCGGCGAGATCGGCGAGTCCGAGGCACCGGCCAGGTAGACGTCCGCCCGACCCTCCTCGATCGCGTGTGCGGCATACCCGATCGCGTCGAGGCCGGACGTACAACCGGTGGACACCGTCTGCACCGGGCCGCGCGCGTCGAACTCCTCGGCCACCTCGGAGGCCAGCGTGCTCGGGGAGAACGCCCGGTGCAGGAACGGGTCGGCCCGCTTGGGGTCCACCGCCCAGTCGCGGCCCCGGTCGCTGACCGCGATGTAGTCGTGTTCGAGCCGGGTGGTGCCACCCACGGCGGTACCGAGCGAGACGCCGATCCGCCAGGGATCCTCCGCGTCCCGGTCCAGACCGCAGTCGCCGATCGCCTCGGCCGCCGCCGCGAGCGCGAACTGCACGTAGCGGTCCGCGCGTTCGGCCCGGGCCCGGTCTACACCGCACGCGATCGGGTCGAAATCGCATTCGGCGGCGATCCGGGAACGGAAGCCGGTGGGGTCGAAGAAGGTGATGCCTCGGGTCGCCGTACGGCCGGCCATCAGCATGTCCCAGAACGCGGTGACACCCACGCCGCCGGGCGCCACGACGCCGACGCCGGTGACCGCCACCCGGCGCCTCAAGAGTCGACGCCCACGGTCTCGGCGGGCTCGATCCCCTCGGTGTCGACGTGCCCCAGTTCCGGCCGGGGCGCCAACGGGGCGATTTGGAAGACCATCCGCGCCTGCGCCCGACCGACGTTGCGGAATCGGTGCCGCATGTTCTTGGGCACCATCAGGCCCTGGTCGGGCCGGAGTTCGTAGGTGACGCCGTCCAGGTCGACTTCCAGCTCCCCGGTGACGACGTGGATGAACTCCTCGGAGTACGGGTGGTAGTGCTCGGTGATCATCTCGCCGGGCTCGATGATCGCCAGGCCCATGAAGCCGCTGGTGCATCCCACCGTCGCCGGGCCGAGCGTGACGCGCAGTTCACCGCCCCGACGCCGATTGGGCTCGACCTCGTCGACGTTGACGATGCGTACGGTCTGCGTGGTCATGTGTGCCACCTCCAAGTGGCGGGCGGCGCCCGCAGGCGCCGCCCGTGGGATCAGGCGTCGCGGTCGGCGCGACGGTCGGTGACGAGGGTGGTCTCGGCGGAGGCCAGCAGGTGCCGCAGGCCCTCGTCGGTATCCAGCGCACCGTCCTCGCCCACCGCTAGGAGCCGGCTCAACCGGGCCGCGGACTCCTTGCGGTCGATGCCCAGGATCAGCGCCGGGTCGTCCGGGTCGCCGCGCAGGTCGAGCACCCGGACCAGGATCTCGCCGCGCAGGAACACCGAACTGCTCGCGATCGGTCCGGATCCGGACCCGATCACCCGCTCGTCGTGGCGCTGGAGCACGGTGGCGGCGGATTCGCCACAACCGTGCCGGACCGGGTACAGCAGCGCGCGGCGCTGGGTCGACGCCTTCGCCGACTTTCCGGCCGGGGCCTCCAGGTGGTACGCCTCGGCCAGCGAGGAGCGCATGAAGAACGCCCGGGCGGCCTCCGAGTCGTTGAGGTCGCGGGCCTCCTCCAGGTGCGGGTTCAGCAGTTCCTCGGCGGCGCGTACCTGCGGCTGTTCGGCCACGTGCCGCAGCGCGGCCCGCAGGTCGCCCTCCACCTCGATCGCGCGCACCACCCGGTTGCCGAGCATGAACACCGACGTCCGGCGCAGCGACGTGGTGGCGTTCACCCGGGCCGCCGGGGACTTGTAGCCGGCCAGAATCCTGGCCACCTCGGCCTCGCTGCCCGGCTTGACGGTGAAGGTGAGCGCGCAGCGCACCACGCCGGGCGCCGCCGAGGCCCCGGCCCGCGCCTTCTCGCCCACGCCGGCCTTGGCCCGGTCGCCCACACCGGCCTTGACCTTGTCGCTCGTCCCGGACTTGGCCTTGGCCTTGCCGGGCGCACCCGCCTTCGCCTTCCCGCCCGCGCCCCCCTTGGTGATCACCGAGCCCGCCGCGTCCGCGCGCAGGTCGGTCTCCCGGGCCACCGCGAAGCGCAACGACCGGGTGCCGCGCACACAACCGTGCAGCGGCTGCACCATCACCTGATGCTCGGGGCTGTCCACCCAGGCCAGATATTGCGAACTGCCCTCCCACTCGCTGGTGATCAGCCACTGGGTCGGGTCCTCGATCGACTGGCACAACTGGTCGCGCAGGTGGCCCGGTACGGCGGCGACCTGGTGCCGGATGCGTTCGTAGGCTTCGAGGAAGCGCTGCTCCGACCCCTCGTGCAGCTCCAGCATGAGCAGTACCCGGAGCTTGGACGTGGTGTCGGCGGTGGGATTCGCCGAGGAGTGGACGAGGGTGTCCATGTCATTCCTTTGGTCTTGGGAATCGGCCTGTGTGGTGCCATCCGGCGTGGGCAACCCCGGGGGACCGGGCCACGCCGAAGCCGCCCGGCCTCGACTTCGAGCGTGGCGGCGAATCATCACTCTCTGCATCTTTTGAGGGCATATGAGTGACATTCGCCACGGCGAACGGCTCAGCGGAACTCAGCGGGAACAGGAGCACACCGACGGACAGGGCCCGCACCGCGAGCTCACAGGTCCGTAGTACTCGCCAATGCAGGAGAACTGATGAATCCCGAGATCGAACACCGGGTACCGGTCCTGGTCGTGGGCGGCTCGCTGGTCGGGCTGTCCACGTCCGTCTTCCTGGGCCGGCTGGGCGTGCCGCACCTGGTGGTGGAACGGCACGCCGACACCTCGAGACACCCCCGCGGGCGTGGGAACAACGTGCGCACGATGGAGGTGTTCCGGACCGCGGGGGTCGAGGAACGAGTGCGTGCCGCGTCCGCCGTACTGGCCGACAACCACGGCATCCTGCAGGCGGACACGATCGCCGGGGACCGTCAGGAGTGGCTGTTCAAGGAGATCGACCCCGGTGGTGGTCTGGCCAGGTTCAGTCCGAGTTCGTGGTGCCTGTGCAGCCAGAACGATCTGGAGCCGGTGCTGGCCGACTATGCCCGCGAACTCGGCGGCGACCTGCGTTTCGGCACCGAACTCGTGTCCTTCGAGCAGGACGACGACGGCATCACCGCGATCGTTCGGACCAGGGCGAACGGGCGGCAACAGACCGTACGGGCGGACTACCTGGTCGCCGCGGACGGGCCGCGCAGTCCGGTGCGCGAGCGACTGGGCATCGCGGTGTCCGGTCCGGGCGACCTCTTCCACAACGTGAGCGTCACCTTCACCTCCCGCCGGTTGGCCGAGTTCGTCGGCGAACGGCGGTTCATCGTCTGCTATCTGACGAACTCCCAGGGCGAGGGCGCGCTGTTGCCGGTGGACAACCGGGATCACTGGGTCTTCCACCTGCCATGGCACCCCGAACGGGGCGAGCCGATCGAGGCGTTCACCGATGAGCGCTGTGTCGAGCACATCCGGGCCGCCGCGGGTGTCCCGGATCTGGATGTGGAGATCACCGGAAAGGCGCCGTGGCACGCAGCCGAGCGGGTCGCCGAACGCTACCGCGTCGGCCGGGTGTTCCTGGCGGGCGACTCCGCGCACGAGATGTCGCCGACCGGGGCGTTCGGCTCCAACACCGGTATCCAGGACGCGCACAATCTGGCCTGGAAGCTCGCCGCCGTGCTGAACGGGCATGCGGGCACCGACCTGTTGCACACCTACGAGGCCGAGCGCCGACCGGTGGCCCGCGCCACCGCCGCGCGTGCGTCCTCCCGATCCGCCGAGCACAGCCACCCGGGGTACGCCGCTCCCCCGGTGGCCGGCGGCCGGCAACCCGGCGTGCTGGGAGTGGTGCTCGGCTACCGCTACGCGTCCGCGGCGGTGCTCGGCGTCGACCCGGAAGTGCCGGTGTTGCCCGAGCGGTTCCGCCCGCCCGCCGGCGAACCCGGCACCCGGGCCCCGCACCTGTGGTTGCACCGGGACGGCGTTCGGCTGTCCACCCTGGATCTGTACGAGACCTCACCGGTGTTGCTGGTCGGTGCCGGTGCGGCGGGCGAGGCGTGGCAGCGGGCCGCGCGGGCGGCGAGCCGGCTGCTCGAGGTGCCCCTGACGATCCACCGGGTGGGCACCGAGGCGGAGTCGGCCTCGGTGGACCTGGTCACCGCGTCGGACGTGGACTGGGCGGAGTTGCACGGGGTCACCGACGAGGGGGCGGTGCTGATCCGTCCGGACGGGTTCGTCGCGTGGCGGGTGCCGGCCGTCGAGCTGGATCCGGAGCAGGCGATGCTGATCGTGCTGCGTACGGTGGCGTGCCGGGCCGAGTCGGACGCCGAGGTGGACGCCGCGATCGACGCCGAAGTGGACGCCGGGGTGGGTGTCGAAGTCGACCGCTGAGCACCGGAACGAACGGCCGGCCCCGGAGCGGACTCCGGGGCCGGCCGTTCGGTGTGCGTGTGCGGTCTACGTCGGCGGCAACAGGTGTGCGAACACCACCACGTTGTCCTTGTAGTCCTTGGCCTTCTTGTCGTAGACGCCACCGCAGGTGATCAGGCGAAGCTGGGCGTCCGTCGTCTTGCCGTAGACCCGCTCGTCGGGGAACGCGTCCTTGGGGAACGCCTCGACGGAGTCCACCGCGAACCGAGCCACGCTGCCGTCCGCCCGGGCGATCTCCACCGTGTCGCCGGGCTTGAGGCTGCCGAGCCCCCAGAACACCGCCGGGCCCATCATCGTGTCCACGTGGCCGAGCACGATCGCGTTGCCGCGAGCGCCCGGGGTGACCCCGTCCGCGTACCAGCCGGCCAGATTGCGATCCGCCGCCGGCGGCACCTCCAGCACGCCGGAGCCGTTCAGGTTCAACCCGATGAACGGCGCGTCCACCTTGATGGTGGGAATCTTGATCCGCACCGGTGGCGAGCGCCGCATCGCCGGCGACCCGGCGGAGCTCGCGCTCGGGCTCGCCGAGGACGCGGCGGTCGGCGGGGCGCTCGGTTGGGCGGCGGCGGGCATCGGTTGGGGTGGTGGCCCGGAGTCGGTGGTCAGGTCGTGCTTGATCATCAGGACGCCCAGCAGGACGGCCGTGGCCGCGATCAGCATCAGCTTGCCCGCGCTGACGCGGCGCGGCGCGGGGGGCTCGGACTTGTCCGTGGGCGGTGCCGGGTCTTGCAAGGCGGTGCCTTTCTCCTGGGCTGCGGACGCTCCTGGGCTGCGGCTCGCGATGCCGCGCCGACAACGACGTCGCCGTGGCCACCGCCCCGGTGAAGGGCGGTGGCCACGGCTCGTGTTGCCTGGGCGAGGACGGATCAGGCCGTGGCCGCCGCACCGGGGCGACGACGCAGGGCGTATACGCCCAGGCCGATGCCGCCGGCGATCAGGGCCGCGCCGGTGCCGAGCGCCGCGCCGTCGTCGAGGAAGGCGCCACCGATGCCGGTGTGCACGCCGCCGTGCGGGCTCTTGTGGTCCTTCCAGGACTTCTCGTGCGAGGAACCTTCGTTACCCTTGCTCTCGGTGCTCTTGCCTTCCTTGCCCTTGCTTTCGCCACCCTTGTCCGAGCTCTCGCTGTGCTCGGAATCCTTCTCGGGCGTCCACTTCGACTCGCCGGACCAGGACTTCTCCGACGCACCGTTTTCCGGAGCCGCCGGCCCGGAATCCGGCTTCACCGGCGCCGGAGCGTCGGCGTAGGCGGACGGAACCGCCAGGGTCAGGGCGGCGAAGCCGAGGGCGGTACCGGCGACAAGAGCGCGTGCACGACGCATCGTGATATTCCTTCCGGACGCTTCGCGAACTGCCGACGGACGTCGGCACACGGGGATCGGCGAGGCGCCTTAATCACCATCGAACGGCCCGTGCCGACCCGCGACCGGCATGACTGCATTCGAGGTCCGCCCATGGGCCTGTCGGATGGAAATCGCGGCGTGCTTCACTCGCCGGGAGCAGCCCGATGTTTGGCACAGGGTCATGGAATGTCACTTTAAGTAGCTTTGCCGACGCCGGCGGGGCTCCCGAGTGGGGGTGCTAGGCCGGAACCGTGCACTCGAACATGTGCAGCGACGGGTTCACCGCGCGCACGTCCCGGCCGCGCAGGCCCGCCTGTTCGATCAGGGTCAGCAGGCTGTCCGTGGTGTGCTTGCGGCCGCCGACGTTGAGCAGCAACAGCAGGTCCATCGCGGCGGTGAATCGCATCGAGGCCGTCTCGTCGACCAGGTTCTCGATGATCACGACCCGGGCGCCCGGCGCGGCCGTCGCCACGATGTTGCGCAGGGTGCGCAGGGTGCTGTCGTCGTCCCATTCCAGGATGTTCTTGACGATGTACAGGTCGGCTCGGACCGGGATGTCCACCCGGCAGTCGCCGCCCACCAGGGTCGCCCTGGGCGCGAGTTCGCCGCCGTCGCGCAGTCTGGGGTCGGCCGCGGCGACCACGCCGGGCAGGTCGAGCAGGGTGCCGCGCAGGGTCGGGTTGCGCTCCAGCAGGGTGGCCAGCACCAGTCCCTGGCCGCCGCCGATGTCGGCGACGCTGTCGATGCCGGTCAGGTCGAGCACCGCGGTGACGTCCTGCGCGGACTGCCGGCTGGACTGGGTCATCGCCCGGTCGAAGGCGGCGGCCGATTCCGGCGCGTCCTCGTGCAGGTAGTCGAAGAACTGCTTGCCGTGCAGGCCCGGGAAGACACTCTTGCCGGTCCGCACCGCCTCGTCCAGGCGCGGCCACACCTCCCACGTCCACGGCTCGGTCGTCCACAGCGCGACGTCGCGCATGCTGCGCGGCGCGTCGGCCCGCAGCAGTCGGGACTCCTCGGTGTGCGTGTACCGGCCGTCCGGCTCCTCGGCGAAGATGCCCTGGCAGGCCAACGCGCGCAGCAGTCGGTGCAGCGCGCCGGGGTGGGCGGACACCGCCCTCGCCAACTCGTCCACGGTCGCCGGGCCCTCGCCCAGCGCGTCCGGAAGCCCCAGGCGCAGGGCGGCGCGCACCGCGGCGGCGGACATCGCGCTGAACGCGAGTTCGCGCAGCCGGGTGGCCGCCTGCGGGGCACGGGTGACGTCGGTATCGGTCATGCTGATCGCCTCTCAACCGGTGGACCATCCGGGGCCGGGCCGGCGGAACTCGACCGCAACGACCCGCGCACCGACGTCCCGGCGGTCCGCGCCGGGGCTGGAACGACTGTGACCCACAGTCGCCGACCCACCGCCGAGGCGCGGCCGGTTCGGACGAAGACGCGCCCACGACTCATCCGAATGGCCGCAGACCCACACCCCGGGCGTCCGCTACGAGGCGCTGCCCCGCCCGGGCCGTGGTCGGGCCCGCTCGGCCGGGCTCAGGGCACTTCCTTGAGGGCCAGGAGGAGTTCGCGGGCGGTGAGGGCGGCCTGGAGTTGCAGGGTGACCTCGGGGTCGAGGGGGTTGGCGCCGAGGAGTTCGCGGATCTGGCCGATCCGGTAGCCGACCGAGTTGCGGTGCAGGTGCAACAGTTCGGCGACCGCGGCGCGGCTGCCGTTGGTGGCCAGCCACGCGCTGAGGGTGGCCACCCATTCCTCGCGTTCCAGGATCGGCCCCAGGTGCTGGTCCACGAACGCCTGGAGTCGGGCCGGCGGCACACCGAACAACAACTGGGCCAGGCCCAGCGAGGAGAACATCAACTGCACCTCGCCGGGTCGCCGGCGCAGCAGGCCGAGCACCGTCTCGGCGTCGTGGAACGAGCGTGCGGTGCCGCGCGGGTCGCTGACCGTGGGCCCGGCGGCGGCCAGCACCGGAACGTCGCCGACCATGCCCTGAAGGCGGATCCGGATCCGGCTGATCTCCCGCTCGACGTTGCCGGAGAGCACCGCGAGGCCCAATTCGCCCTCCTGGCGCACCGGCATCTCCAGCCAGGACAGCGCGGTGGTCCAGGTGCGCTGGTTGGGCCCGGCGTAGGCGAACACCACGGCGGAGTGCGGGCGGTCCAGGTACAGTCCGAAGCGCGCGGCGGTCCGGGTCACGTCGGCGAGGTTGCGCAGCGCGCCGTAGCGCAGTTCGTCGATCAGCCGGCCGGCCGTCTCGGCGGTCGCGGTGGCCACCGCGTCCCGCCGGATCGCCTCGATCGCCACCGCCGTGACCGCGGCCCGCAGCAGCGGTTCGTCGTCGGCGGCGCCGTCCGGTTCGCCCAACAGCAGCAGTCCGACCCGGCGTTGCGCCACCCGGACGGCCAGTGCCGAGGCCGGCCAGCCCTCGTCGCAGGTGACCTCGACCACCTTGTCCTCGACGAACACGTGGGCGACGGCGACCGGGGTCATCGACTCGGTGCCGTCGTCGGTGGCGGCGAGCACTCCGCCGTGCACGCCCACCAGTCGGGCGGTCCTACCGGTGCGTTGGGCCAGGGCGCGCAGGATGGCGAGCCAGCCGTCGCCGGACAGGGCCAGCACGTTCAGCTCCCGCTCGAACGCCTCTGCCCGGTCCGCCACGGGGGTCCGGTGTGCCGTGACTTCTGCCTTGTCGATCATGGATTTCCGCACCTTAGCCGGTCGTTGTTACGCGGAACAGATACTTCGATCGGTCACTTCCCGTTACGTCTTTCGTGGGGCAGGATGCGCCCATGCGAGCCTTCGACCTCGCGGCCGGTGCAAAGGCCGCTGCCCAGGCGGCGGTGCACGCCGCCGCCCCGGATCTGGTTGCACTCAGTCACCGCCTGCACGCCCACCCCGAGCTCGGCTTCGCCGAGGAAAGGGCCTGCGGTTGGCTGGGCGAACAGTTGACCGAACACGGCTTCACCGTCACCCCCGGGGTCTGTGAGCTGCCGACCGCCTTCGTCGCCGAACGCGGCAGCGGACCGCTGGTGCTCGGGATCTGCGCGGAGTACGACGCGCTGCCGGGCATCGGGCACGCGTGTGGGCACAACGTGATCGCCTCCGCCGCGACCACCGCCGCGCTCGCGCTCGGCGCGCTGGCCGACGACCTCGGCATCACCGTACGCGTGCTGGGCACGCCCGCCGAGGAGAACGGCGGCGGCAAGGTGTTGATGCTGGAGCGCGGCGCGTTCGCCGGGGTGCACGCGGCGATGATGGTGCATCCCTCGCCGCGCGAGCGGCTGGACCCGACGTGCCTGGCCCGCGCGCAACTGCACGTCGAGTACGACGGGCGGGCCGCGCACGCCTCCGCGTGTCCCGAGGACGGCGTCAACGCCGCCGACGCGCTGACCGTGGCCCAGGTGGCGATCGGGCTGCTGCGCCAGCACATGACGCCGGATCAGCGGGTGCACGGGATCACCACGACCGGCGGGCAGGTGCCGAACGTGATCCCCGAGCACACCGAGGCCGCCTATTACGTACGGGCCGCGACGCTTGCCGGGCTGACCGACCTGGAGGCGCGGGTGCGCGAGTGTTTCCAGGCGGGCGCGGTGGCCACCCGGTCGCGGTTGACCATCTCCTCGACCTCGCCCGCGTACTCGGAGTTCCGGCACGACGGCGACCTGCTGGCCGCGTACGAGCGCAATGCGCTGACTGTCGGGCGGGAGTTCCCGCCGGTGACCGCGGCCGACGATCGGCAGGCGGGCTCGACCGACATGGCGAACGTGTCGCTGGCGATTCCGTCCATCCAGCCGCTGGTGTCGATCGACTCGGGCAGTGCCGGGCTCCATCAGGCCGAGTTCGCCGCCTACGCGGTGCGGCCGGCGGCGGATCGGGCGCTGCTGGACGGTGGGCTGGCGATGGCCTGGACGGCTGTGGACGCGGCGCTGGACCAGGGCCTGCGCGAGCGGCTGTTGGCGGGCGCGCCGGCCGGGGGCTGACCCGCCGATGGGCTCCGGGGCGATCGCCCCGGAGCCCATCGGTCCGCTTCGGCTCGGCACCCGCGCTCACGCGTCGGCGACGGTCACCGGCAGGGCCTCGAGGTACGCCTCGGCGTTGCGGCGGGTCTCGGCCACGCTGTCCCCGCCGAACTTCTCCAGTACCGCGTCGGCGAGGACCAGCGCCACCATCGCCTCGGCGACCACGCCGGTCGCGGGCACCGAGCACACGTCGCTGCGTTGCGCGATCGCCTTGGCCGGATCGCCGGTGCGCACGTCGAAGGTGGCCAGTGCCCGGGACAGGGTGGAGATCGGCTTCATCGCGGCGCGCACCCGCAGGAGTTCGCCGGAGGTCATGCCGCCCTCGATGCCGCCCGCGCGACCGGTCTCGCGGCGCACCCGGGCGGGACCGGGCCGGCCGGGGGCGACCGGGGTGATCTCGTCGTGGGCGACCGAGCCGCGTCGGGTCGCGGTGGTGAAGCCGTCGCCGACCTCGACCCCCTTGATCGCCTGGATGCCCATCAGCGCGGCGGCCAGGCGGGCGTCCAGACGTCGGTCCCAGTGCACGTGGCTGCCCAGGCCCGGCGGCAGTCCGTAGACCACCACCTCGACCACGCCGCCGAGTGTGTCGGCGTCCTTGTGCGCGGCCTCGATCTCGGCGTTCATCGCGGCAGCGGTGTCCGGGTCGACGCAGCGCACCGGGTCGGCGTCGATCGCGTCCCCGCTGCCGGGTTCGGGGACCAGGGCCTCGGGCAGCGCGACCGCGCCGATCCGGACCACGTGGCTGAGGATCTCCACGCCCAGCGTCTGGGCCAGGAACGCGCGGGCGACCTCGCCGATGGCCACCCGGGCCGCCGTCTCGCGGGCGCTGGCGCGCTCCAGCACGGGGCGGATGTCGTCGAAGCCGTACTTCTGCATGCCGGCCAGGTCCGCGTGGCCGGGCCTGGGTCGGGTCAGCGCGGCGCCGCGGCCGCGGTCGGGGAGCCGGCCCGGTTCGTCGTAGCGCCGGCCGTCGGCGTCGGTGGGATCGGGGGCCATCACCTCGGCCCATTTGGCCCATTCGGTGTTGGCCACCCGCAGCGCGACCGGGCCACCCTGGGTCAGCCCGTGTCGCACCCCGCCGTTGAACTCGACCTCGTCGCGCTCGAAGCGCATCCGCGCCCCCCGACCGTTGCCGAGCCGGCGCCGAGCCAACGCGCGCGCCAGGTCGGCGGAGGACACCTCCACGCCGGCGGGCAGCCCCTCCAGGACGGCGGTGAGCGCGGGACCATGCGATTCACCTGCGGTGAGCCAACGCAACATGGGGGTCCTTCTTTCACGGATACGGATACGGATACGGATCGGTCGGGCGGGGCGGGCAGGTCGGGCGGCTCGGGCGGCGCGGGCAGGGCGGGTGGGGAGGCGGGCGGGGCGGGTCGCTCGGGCCTGAGCGGATGTTTCGACGGACCGGTGGGGAAACGGGCGGGCGGGACGGGTGACTCGGGCTGGGCGGGTGGCTCGACGGGCCGGTGGGGAGGCGGGTGGGTGGGGTCAGGTGAGGAGGAGGGCCAGGCCGACTGTGGTGCCGATCGCGACCACCAGGGTGCGGAGGGCCGGGGCCGGGATGTTGCGGCCGAGGAGGGCGCCGAGGCGGCCGCCGGCCACCGAGCCGAGGGCGAGCAACAGCACCGGGTACCAGGCGACTTCGGCGGTGATGGTGAACAGCACCGCGGCCACCAGGTTGACCAGGGCCTGGAGGAGGTTCTTGAGGCCGTTGAGCCGGTTCAGGTCCTCGTCCAGGAGCGTGGCGAGAAGGGCGAGCAGGAGTACGCCCTGTGCGGCGCCGAAGTAGCCGCCGTACACGCTGACCGTGAACACCGCCGAGAGCAGCGCCGCGCCGACACCGGTGCCGCCCTCGGGCGTCGCGCGTCGTTCGCGCCGTGCGCGCAGTCGTCGGGACAACCACGGTTGCGCCGCCATCAGGAGTGCGGCGAGCAGTACCAGTGCCGGGACCACGGCGCGGAACGCACCCGGCGGCAGGCCCAGCAGGAGCAGCCCGCCGCTCACCCCGCCGAGTACGGCGGCGACCGACAGCGGAAGCAACCGGGCGGACTGCGCGGCCAGTTCGCGTCGATAGCCGAGTGCACCGCTGATCGAGCCGGGGGTGAGCCCGATCGTGTTGGAGACGTTGGCCACCACCGGCGGATAACCCAGCGCGAGCAACACCGGAAAGGTCAGCAACGAGCCGGAGCCCACCACCGTGTTGACCGTGCCCGCGCCGAGGCCCGCCACGAGCACGAGCAGAGCCTCGGCGGGGTTCATGCCGAACTTCCGGGCAACAGCGTCACCTTGCCGAACGCGGCGCCGCTCGCCACCCGGCGGTGTGCGTGCGCGGCGTCCGCGAGCGGGTAGCTCGTGTCCGGGACCGGGATCAGCGCGCGATCGAGGCAGAAGTCGACCATCGTGGCGAAGTCCGCCGCCCCGCAGGAGCCCGCGCCCAGCAGGGTGACCCCGGTGTGGAAGGCGTGCGGCAGGTCGAAGGTCGCCGAAGTGCCGGTGGTGTCACCGCAGAAGACCAACCGGCCGCGCGGCCGCAACGCGTGCAGCGACGCCTGGAACAACGCCGGACCGACATGATCGAACACCAGGTCGACGCCGGCCCCGCCGGTCGCCGCCCGGGCCCGGGTCACCAGGTCCGAGGTGGCGGTGTCGATCAGCACGTCGGCACCCAGCTCGGCCATCCGGTCGAGTTTGGCCCGCGAACCGGAGGTGACCAGCACCCGTGCGCCCAGTGCCCGGGCCAGTTGCACCGCCGCGATGGTGATCCCGCTGCCCGCGCCGTGCACCATCAACGTCTCGCCGGCCCGCAACCCGCCGCGCACCACCAGGCCCTGCCAGGCCATGCCGTACGCGGTGGGCAGGCTCGCGGCAGCCACATGGTCCAGGGTCGCCGGGATCGCATGCGTGCGGTCGGCCGGTACCACCGTCAACTCGGCGTAGCCGCCCGGCCGGTTGCCGCCGACCACGCGCAACCCCGCGCACCACGCGTCGTCCCCCGACCGGCACCCGGCACAATGCCCGCAGTGCAGTGCCGGGTTGACCAACACCCGGTCGCCGACCCGACGTTGGTGCACTCCCGCACCCAGCGCGACGACGTCGCCCGCGACGTCCATGCCGGGCACGTGCGGGAGGCTGAAGTGGGGCAGCAGGCCGGGGCCGCGCCGCTGGAGCAGGTCGAGTCGGTTCACCGCCGCGGCGCGCACCGCGATCAGCACCTCGCCGGGGCCCGGTTCGGGATCGGGCAGGGACACCGGTTCCAGGATCTCGGGCCCGCCGTGGCCCCGGTGCAGGACGGCCCTCATACGATCCCCCGGACGAACGGCGCGCCCAGGGCCGCCGGTTGGCGGTGTGTCTTGGCCAGGAACATCATCGCGAGCAGCGCCAGCAGGTAGGGGGCGGCGATCAGCAGTTGGGAGTTCAGGTGCACGCCCAGCGCGGGCAGCGCGAGCCGCATCGCGTCGGCCGCGCCGAACACCAGACAACCGGCCATCGTGCCGCGCAGGGTCCAGCCGCCGAAGATCACCGCGGCGATCACCACGAAGCCTCGACCGGCGGTCATGTTCTGGTTGAACGCGCCGACTTCGCCGACCGCCAGGTAGGCGCCGCCGAGTCCGGCCAGCACACCGCACAAGAGCACGCTCTGCCGACGCCGGCGGCGTACGTCGATGCCGGTCACGTCGGCCGACTGGGGATTCTCCCCGGCGGCGCGCAGTTCCAGGCCGAACCGGCTGCGCTGGACCAGCCACCACACCAGCGGGATCAGCCCGACCAGCAGATAGGCCGGCCAGCGGTGGGCGAACAACACCGGGCCCAGCAGCGGCAGATCGGACAGTACGGGGATGTTCAGCGCGTCGACCTGGTGCCCGGTCAGGTCGACCGAGTCGAGCAGGAAGCTGGTCAGGCCGAGCACGAGCGCGTTCAGGGCCAACCCGACCACGTAGGTGTTGACCGACAGACGGTGGCTGAACTCGGCGTGCACGAACCCGATGACCAGCCCGGCGAGCATGCCGAAGACCAGGCCGAAGGACGCCGATCCGGTCAACGAGGCGCCCCACACGGCGTTGAACGCGCCACCGAGCATCATCGCCTCGACCGAGATGTTGATCGTGCCGGCCCGTTCGGCGATGTACTCGCCGCAGGCCGCGAAGGCCAGCGGCACGGTGAGTCGGACCGAACTGGCCAGGACCATGGCAAGGTCGTCGATCATGTCAACCTCCTGGTCTCAGGCGCCTGCGGTGCGCCGGCGGCGCACCTCGGCGTAGGCGGCGGGAAAGACCGTGGCCAGCACCAGGAGCGCGGTGACCACGGCGACGATGTAGCGCGGCACGCCGGTCGCGGACAGGAATCCGCCGCCCGCGCGCAGCGCCCCGAAGAACAGCGCGACGGGCACGGCCAGCATCGGCTTGTCCCGGGCCACCAGTGCCACCAACAGGCCGTCGAAGCCGACGTTGTCGGCGAAGCCGTCCTGCATGCGGTGGCCGCTGCCGGTGAGCATCACGCCGCCCGCGAGGCCGGCGAACGCGCCGGAGGCGAGCAGCGCGCCGCCGCCGATCAGCACCGCGCCGACGCCCGCCCGGTGTGCGGCCTTGGGGTTGAGGCCGAGCATCCGTATCCGGAAGCCGAGTCGGCTGCGGACCAGTACCACCGAGGTGCCCGCGGCGAGCGCGAGCGCGATGAAGATGCCCGCGCCGATGTTGAAGTCGGGGTATTCGCCGATCCGGGGCAGCCAGACCGACTCGGCCAGCATGTCCGTCTGCGACGTGGTGACCTGGCCGGCCACCGCCTTCTCGCGCAGCAGCGACGGCGAGTTGACCGCGTACGAGACGGCCTGGTTGGCGACGAAGATCAGCAGCAGGGTGCTGATCACCACCGCGACACCGCGCCAGTAGAAGAGCACGGCCGCGATCGCCGCCCACAGGGCGCCGCCGACGGCGGCGCCGAGCAGGGCCAGGATCAGCACCAGCGCGCCGGGGCCCGGGGTGAACAGGGCGATCGCGGCGCCCACGCTCGCGCCGACCAGGAGTTGGCCCTCCTGGCCGATGTTGAAGATGCCGGCGCGGGCGGCGATCACCGAACCGATCGCGACCAGGAGCAGCGGTGCGGCCTGGTCGATGCTCTGCCCGATGGCCGCGCCGTCGGCCAGGCTGCCGTCGTACATCGCGCGGGCCGCGTCCCAGGGGGACAGGCCGACCAGCGCGATCAGCAGACCGGCCAGGACCAGTGCGGTGGACAACGAGGCCGCGTACAGCAACGGGGTGCCCAGGTCGGCGACCCGGGGTCGGCGGCGCGGGTCGGCCGGCGGCACGGCGAGGGCCGGGGCGGGTTCGGATATCAGGGTCGGGGTCATGCCGCCTGACCTCCCATCAGCAGGCCCAGTCGTTCGGTGTCGACGTCGGCGCGGTCCATCTCGCCGACGACGGCGCCGCGGTGGATCACCGCGACACGGTGCGAGAGGGTGAGGATCTCGCCCAGTTCGGTGGACAGGAGCAGCACCGCGATGCCGGATCGGGCCGCGGCGTGCAATCGCTCGGTCATGTACTCGATCGCACCGATGTCCAGCCCCCGGGTGGGCTGCGCGGCGACCAGTACCTGCGGTTGGGCCGCCAGTTCGCGGGCCAACACCACCTTTTGCTGGTTGCCGCCGGACAGTTGCCGCATCGGGGTGTCCGGCGAGGGTGTGGCGATCTCGAATTCCTCGATCAACTGCCGTGCCCGGGCCGCCATCCGGCGCCGGCTGAGCAGTCCTCGGCTGGTCACCGAGGACAGGTCCGCGAGGAGCAGGTTCTCCGCGACGCTCATGTCCAGGACGCACCCGGACACGTGTCGGTCCTCGGGCACGATGCCGACCCCGGCGGCGTGCATCGCGCCGGGTCGTCCGGTGGCCACCGGCACGCCGCACACCTCGACCCGGCCGGTGCCGAGCGGGAGCAGGCTGGAGAGCAGATCGCCCAGCGCCGCCTGACCGTTGCCCTCGACGCCGGCCAGGCCCAGGATCTCGCCGGCGCGCACCTCCAGGGTCAGGCCGCGCAGCAGCGGGCGCCGGTCGAGGGTGCTCGCGTGCGCGTCGCTGATCCGCAGCCGGACCTCGCCGGCCGGCGGCCTGGGGTCCGGTGCGGGTGCGGCGGCCGGTTCGCGTACGTCCAGCAGCGCGGTGCCGCCGGTCGGTTCGCCGGTGCCGGGTTCGATCAGCGCGTCCAGTGCGCCGACCGCCGACGCGGCGGTCCACTTGGACAGTTCGCGGCCGACCATCTCCCGGGCCAGCGAGCGCACATCGGTGTCGGCGGTGGCCCGGCGGGCCACCACGCGCCCCTGGCGCATGATGGTGACCCGGTCGGTGGCGTGCACGATCTCGTCCAGCTTGTGGCTGATCAGGATCACCGCCCTGCCCTCGTCGGCGACCACCCGGCGCAGCACGGTGAACAGTTCGCGCGACTCCTCCAGGGTGAGCACCGAGGTGGGCTCGTCGAGGATGAGCACGCCGGGGTCCCGACGCAGGCACTTGACGATCTCCACGCGTTGGCGCTGGCCGGTGGACAGGTCCTCGACGCACGCGTCGGGGTCCACCTCCAGGCCGTAGCGCGCGCCGACCTCGCGGACCAGGGTCCGGGCCCGGTCCCGGTCCACCCGGCCCCGGTCGCCGAGCACCACGTTCTCCCACACGCTGAGCCGGTCCACCAGGCTGAAGTGCTGGTGCACCATCGAGATTCCGTGTGCGGCGGCGGCCGACGGGTCGGTGATCACGGCCGGTTCGCCGTGCAGCAGGATCCGCCCGGTGTCCGGCACGACCAGGCCGAGCAGGATCTTCATCAGGGTGCTCTTGCCCGCGCCGTTCTCGCCGAGCAGGCCGTGGATCTCGCCGGCCTGTACCCGCAGCGAGACGTCCTCGCAGGCCCGGACCGCGCCGAACCGCTTTCCGATGCCGAGCAGTTGCACGACGGGGACGGGGAGTACCGAGGGTGCGGGCGGGTGTTCGTCGCCCGTTCGAGGTCGCGCGGCGGGTGGGGTCACGGCGGTGTCACTTGCCTGCGGCGACGGCCTCATCGACCTTCACCTTCCCGCTGCCGATGTCCTGGATCAGTGCCTTGAGTTGCTGCTCCTGGTCGCCGGTGGGCTTGCAGAGCTTGACCGTGGGCACCGGGTCCTTGCCCAGGTGCCATTCGCGGGCCACGCCCATCCGCAGGGTGCCCTTCTTGAAGTCCTCCAGGGCGCCGGCGAAGTAGGCGCCGGGGCTGAAGATCACCGACACCGCGTACTGCGCGCCGGGCGTCGAGCAGCGGTCGGTGCCGGGGGTGAGCGCCGGGACGCCCTTCTCGTTGGCGAGTTGGGTGACCACGTCGGTGGCGCCGCCGAGGTAGGGGTAGATCACCTTGACGCCCTGGCTGATCTGCGCCTGGGCGGCCTCCTTGGCCTTGCCGGAGTCGTTGAAGTCGCCGGTGTAGGTCTGCACCATCTCGGCGTCCGGGACGACCTTCTTGATGCCGGCCTCGAACGCCTTGGCCACGTCCCGGGCGAACTGGAGGTCGGGGCCGGTGATGTAGCCGGCCTTCTTGCCGCCGTTCTCCTTGAGGATCAGGCCGGCCGCGTAACCGGCCACGTACAGCGACTCGTTGATGTAGTCGAGGGACTGGGTGAACTCGGGGGTCTGGGTCACGCCCTGGCCGCCGCTGATGTACCAGGCGATACCCTTGCACTGCGGTTCCTTGGCCGCGCTGAGCGCGTCCTTGAGCTCGCTGGCGCCGATCGCGATCATGTCGACCTTCTGCCGACACAGGTTGCGGGCCTGCTGGACGGCGTTGGCCGGGTTGATCTTGTCGACCACGACGAGCTTCCAGCCGTTGGCGTCGGCATAGCCGTTCGCCTCGTCGACGAAGCTTTGGTAGTAGCCCTTGTCCTTGGTGTCGCCGGGGCTCATCACCCCGATGACGACCTTGTTGTCCTTGTTGACGTCGGGCTCGTTGGCGGGGAGGGTGCCGGCGCCGGGCGCACCGGCCGAGGCGGGCGCCGCGGCGGGGCTCGACGAGGAGGAGGAGCCACCGCCACAGGCGGTGACCAGCAGTCCCGGTATGATGACCGAGGCCGCGATGACTCGAACCATGTTCTTCATCGGAAGGTCTCCAGACGAATCAGGGCGCGTTGGTTCGACACGGACCGACGGGTGCGCGGCACCCCGGACGGGCACGGTGGGCGTGCCGGGTTCGGGGGTGAAGTGTCGCGGCCGGGGTGGGAGTCGGTCCGGCGGTGGGACCCGTTCCGGTGGCGCGGGAATGTCCGGCCCGGAAGCGGATGGGGGTCGGTGCGCGACGCCTGCGGCGCGCGCGACCGTCCGACAGTGGTGCGGAGTTGCCCGGGTGCGACCCCCGGGTGAGGCGGGTCGCGGGTGGTGCGTGGGTCAGCCGTTGCGGTATTCGTCGCGCGGCGGGGTGAAGATGTCCAGAATCCAGGTCTCGCCGTGCTCGGGGTCGCCGATGAACAGGCTGTCCCCGTGGTCGCAGCCCTTGGGCGCCCAGTAGACGTCACCCGGGCCGAGCACCCGGCGTTCGTCCGAGTCGATGCGAAAGTCCAGCTTGCCCTTGAGCACCATGCCGTACTGCTCGTGCTCGGGATGGTCGTCGTAGGGAGTGGGGCCGCAACCCTCGCGGATCCGCCACAGGGTCAACATCATCTCGTCGCCGGTGTAGACGCGGCGCCGAAATCCCGGCTTGACCTCGACGAACTCGCTGTCGTCGAAGGTCCATACGCGTTGTATGTCGCTCATGTCACGGCCGTCCTCTCCGGTTGATGCGCGCAGTGCGGGCGGGTCGGCCCCGGGCCGACCACGCCGGGGTGTGGCCGGGGACACGCCCTAGAACATCCGGGCGGTCATCTGCCGCTCCACTTCGCCGAGATGGTCGGCGGCGGCGTGCGCGGCGGCGTCGGGGATGCCCGCCGCGACCGCCTCGGCGATGCCGCGATGCGAGCGGCAGGATTCGGCGATCACCTGGCGGACCGCCTCGGCGTTGCCCTCGGCGTCGAGCAGCGAGGCGAAGTCGCCGGACGCGAATACCGCGTCGAGCACCTTCGCGTACAACTCGCGCAGTGTGGTGTTGCCACACGCGCGGGCCAGTGCCGCGTGGAAGCGGCGGTCCTGGCGGCGAAACGCCTCCAGGGTCATCTGTGGATCGAAGCCGGCCGCGAGTTCGCTGATCTCGGCCCGCTCGTCGGGTGCGGCCCGCAGAGCGGCCAGGCGGGCGATGGCCACCTCGGTGACCTGGCGCACCTCGAACAGTTCCGAGACGCGCAGTTTGCGGCCGTCGTCCGCGTCGAAGGACACCCCGGGCAGTCGCTCGGCGACGTAGAACCGGTTGCCGCGCTTGACCAGGCAGCCGAGCGAGACCAGTCCCTGGATCGCCTCGCGCACCGAGGTGCGGGCCACCCCGAACTGTTCGCACAGGGTGCGTTCCGGGGGAAGTTGGGCGCCCGGGCGCAGTTCGCCCTCACGCACGCTCGTCAGGAGCGCGTCGCGGACCTCTTCGGAGATCGTGCGTCGCGCGACCTTGGCGAACCGGATCCGGTCCCCCGGTGCCCGCAAGGGCACTACGCGTCCGCCAGGGACGCGAACCGCTCGCGTTCCGCGTCCAGGTCCAGCGGCCGGATGATCGCCTCGTGTTCCTCGTCGCCCCAATGGGCGGGCGGGACCAGCCACATCACCTCGAATTCGAGGCCGTCGGGGTCCTTGGCGTACAGGCTCTTGTTCGCGCCGTGGTCGCTCGCGCCGATCAACGCGCCCGCCGCCACCAGGCGTTCGCGGGCCTCGGCCAGTGCGTCGAGGGTGGGCACCTCCCACGCGACGTGGTACATGCCCACGGTGCGCCGGCCGGCCTGCGAGTCGCCCGCCTCGGCACCGATCGTGAAGAACGCGATGTCGTGGTGGTTCGCGGAGGCCGGCGCCCGCATGAAGACGTAGCTGCCGGGCGGGCCGTCGATGACGGTGATGAAGTCCAGCACCTCGTTGTAGAACCGGGCGGTCCGGTGTGCGTCGCGCACGTACAGCACCGCGTGGTTCATCCCGGTAACGGCCACGATCGGGCCTCCTCAGGGTGTGGGTCAGGCTGTTGGTCTGACAATCAGAAGGTATGAAGCTCGGTCAGGTGTGGTCATTGGTCCCGCAGCACAACCCCACGCTTCACCCGCTGTGCACCTGGACGTTCACGGCCTTGGTCCGGGTGTACGCGTCCACGCCGGTCCGGGCGAACCCACTGGCGCGACGCGGCTCGCCGCGCCCACCGTTCATGTCCGGCGCGAAATGGCAGTTCACGTTGACCTCGCCGCAGTCCAGTCCGTCCGAGAAGCGGAACGCCCGCTCGATGTCGCGGGTGAACACGGTGCCGTTGAGCCCGTACTGGGTCCCGTTCGCCAACGCCAGCGCCTCGGCCTCGTCCCGGAAGGGCATCGCGGCCAGCACCGGCCCGAACACCTCCTGCTGTTCCACCTCACAACCGCGACGCACCCGGCCCAGCACGGTCGGCGCGACATAGGTCGGCAGTAGGCCGTCCGGAAGGCCCGGCTTGCCCACCTCGGTGGCGTCGCCCGCGTCCAGTGCCCGGCGCACGAAGCCGCGGACCCGGTCCGCGTGCCGTTCGTTGATCAAGGGTCCGATGAAGGTGTCCGGGTGCAGCGCGTCGCCCACCGGCAGGCCGGCCGCCGCCGCCGCGACCGCCTCCACCACCTGGTCGTACACCGACTCCTCGACCAGCAGTCGACTGCCCGCGACGCACACCTCGCCCATGTTCACGAACGCGGCCATCATCGCCCAGCCCACCGCCTGGTCCAGGTCGGCGTCCGCGAACACCACGACCGGGGATTTGCCGCCCAGTTCCAGATGTACGGGGGTCAGGTTGCGCGCGGCGGCGGCCAGCACGTGTCGGCCGGTCTCGGTGCCGCCGGTCAGGCTGATCAGATCGATGCGCCGGTCGGTGATCAGTCGCTCGCCGACCGTGGAGCCGGGGCCCAGCACGATGTTCAACACGCCCGCTGGCAACCCGGCGGCGGTCAGGATCCGGCCCAGCTCGACCAGCGTCAGCACCGCGTCCACCGGCGGCTTGGCCACGATCGAGCAGCCGGCCGCGAGCGCCGAGGCGATCCGCTGGCTGCCCGTCATCAGCGGCCCGTTCCACGGCAACAACTCGGCCACCACACCGGCCGGTTCGCCCAGCCGCAGGGTCAGCAGGTCCGGACCGCCCCCGGGCAGCAGCTCCGGCGGGAAGGACGAGCGGCGCACGTCGCCGTGCGTGGTGCGGCAGATCGCGGCGGCGTAGGAGAAGGCGTTGGCCGCCTCGTACACGTCGTTCGTCAGGGCCCCGGAGATCGCCTTCCCGGTGTCCAGCGCCTCCAGCGCGGCCAGCCGGCCGGCGTCCGCCCGAATCGCCGCGGCGGCGGCTTCCAGCACCTCGGCCTTGCGCGGGCCGGGCATGCGCCGCCACACCCTGCTGTCGAAGCTGGTGCGCGCGGCGGAGATCGCGGCCTCGACCTCGGCGTCGCTCGCCGCCAGCCAGGAGGCGGGCCGCCCGCCGGTCGAGGGGTCGAACACCGGGCGCGGCTCGCCGTCGAAGGACTCGCGCCCGTCGATCAACTGCGGGTACGGGTCCGGACGCAGCCACTCGGCGCGGATGCGCGGCTCGCTGCTGGTGGTGTCGGACATGCGGCAACTCCCTGGACGCGGCGGACGGACCTTCGAGCCGTACGCCGTGCCGGACGCCGCAACCTGGAAGCCTCGCCCGACACGGCACCGGTTCAGGTTTGCCCTCGTCGCCCTGTGCTCGCATTGTGTCCCCGGCATGTACTGGGCCCACTTGATTGTGCTCCCGGCCACGATGCCGGCGGACGGCGCCGGGCCTAGTGTCCCCAGACATGGCGAGTTCGCAGGTGAGAGCAACGTGAGCGGCACCGGGCCGACGCGGCCCGACCTGTTGGTCGTGGGCGGTGACGTGGTCACCATGAACGCGCGCCGCGAGGTGCTGCTGGGCGGCACGGTCGCGGTGGCGGGCGAGCGCATCGTGGCCGTCGGCGCCACCGGCGAGCTGCGCGAACGCTGGCCGGGCACGCCGGAGTGGGACGCGAGCGACTGCGTGGTCACCCCGGGCATGGTCAACGCGCACCTGCACCAGACCGGCGATCCACTGGCCCGCGCCCGGATCCCGGACGACCTGCCGCCGGGCGCCTCGGTCGACACCTGGGCGGTGCCGCTGCACGCGGCGCACCGACCGGGCGACGACGAACTCTCCGCGCTGCTCGCCGGCGTGGAGAGCGTACGCAACGGCGTCACCACCATCATCGAGGCCGGCACCGTGGCCCATCCGCACCGGGTGGCCGCCGCGATGACCGAGGTCGGCGTGCGCGGCGGGATCGGCACGTGGGGCTGGGACGTGCCCGGCGCGCCGTTCGCCGCACCGGCCGCCGAGGTGGTGGACCGGCTCGCCGAACTGGTCGCCGCCTACCCGGCCGGCGGGCCGGTCGAGGGCTGGGTCACCCTGGTCGGGCACGGCCTGGCCTCCGACGAACTGCTGCGCGGCGCAGCCGACTTGGCCCGGAGCACCGGGGCCCGGATGACGATGCACCTGTCGCCGTCGGGCGCCGACCCCGACGACTACCTGCGTCGCACCGGGCGTCGACCCGTGTTGCACCTGGCCGACCTGGGGGTGCTCGGCCCGCACCTGCTGCTCGCGCACGCGGTGTGGCTCGACGACGCCGAGGTCGAGGCGTTGTTGGCGGACCGTACCGCGGTCGCCTACTGTCCGTGGGCATATCTGCGGCTGGGCCAGGGCGTCACACACGCCGGGCGGCACGCCGAGTTGTTGCGCCGCGGCGGCCGGCTCGCGCTGGGCACCGACGCGGGCAACGCCGCCGACTCGGCCGACCTGCTGCGCACCGCGGCGCTCGCGGTGGGCCTGGCCAAGGACATGACGGTCGACCCCACCGGCCCCGGCGCAGCCGAGGCATTGGAATTGGCCACCATCGGCGGCGCCGAGGCGGTCGGCATGGCCGATCGCATCGGCTCGTTGGAACCCGGCAAGTACGCCGACCTGGTGGTACACGACGCCACCGGCCCGCAGTGGACCCCGCGCGGCGACATCGCCCAGCAGTTGGTGTGGTCCTCGGACGGCCGCTCGGTGCGCGACGTGCTGATCGGCGGACGGGTCGTGGTCCGCGACCACACCTGCACGACCGTCGACGAGCGGGCCCTGCGCACCTTCGCCGGCCGCGCGTCGACGGCCCTGCTCGCCCGGGCCGGCGTACCGCTGCGCTCGCGCTGGCCGACGCTGCCCGCGCACTGATCCGCGCCCGGCGCGCCGCGCCGGCCATCGCGTACCCGCATTCCACAGATTTCGCCAACCGAGGAGTCCCACATGCGAGTTGCCGTAGTCACCGCCCCCGAACAGGTCGATCTGCGCGAGGAGCCGGTCCCCGAGGTCGGGCCCGAGGACGTGCTGATCCGGGTCGGCCTCGCGGGCCTGTGCACCATGGAGCGCCGGCTCTACCTGGGCACCAAGCCGATCTACCCGGTGGCCCCCGGGCACGAGGTCGCCGGCGAGGTGGTCGCGGTCGGCAGCGCGGTCGCCGGGCTGCCCGGGGTCGCGGCCGTCGGCGACACGGTCACCGTCGACCTGCTCACCCGCTGTGGCACCTGCACCTCGTGTCGGCGCGGGCGCAGCGCGCTGTGCAAGCGACCGCAGGGCGGCGCGCTGGCCGACGGCACCATCTCGATGGGCGCCGGGTTCGCCGAGTTCGTCAGGGTCAAGGCGTTGCAGGCGTTCCGCACCGGCGACGCGCCGATCGCGCACGCCGCGATGGGCGAGCCGTTGGCGTGCGTCGCGCACTCGGCCCGACTCGGCGGGCTGCGGGCCGGCGACCGGGTCGCGGTGATCGGCGCCGGTTACATGGGCCGACTGCATCTGGCCCTGGCCCGGTTCAAGGGCGCCGCGTCGGTCGGCCTGATCGACATCAGCGACGAACGGCTCGCCGAGGCCCGCGCGGCCGGCGCCGACTGGACGAGCACCCCCCAGGAGGCCGCCGACACCGGCGGGAAACAGGACGTCGTCTTCGTCACCGCCGGTGCCCCCGGCGCCCTGGAGAGCGCCCTGGCCCTGTGTGACGACGGCGGCACCGTGGTGCTGTTCGGCGCCTTCCCCAAGGACGTCCTGGCCGGGGTCGGTCCGGACCTGGTGCACCATCACGAACTGAGCATCGTGGGTGTGTACAGCCAGGAACCGCAGGACTGGACCGAGGCCGCCGCGATCATCGCCTCCGGGCGCCTGGCCGCCGAACTGGACGCGCTGGTCACCGCGACCTACTCGCTCGCCGAGGTCGACGACGCCTTCCGGCTGGCCGCGAAGTCGCCGGTCTATCGCGTCCTCGTGGGCGGTTGAGCGTGCCCGGCTCGCCCGCGGTCGTCGTCGGCGTCGACGTCGGGAGCAACTCGGTACGCGCGCTCGCGCTCGATCCGGACGGCGCCGTCCTGGGCGCGGCCACCGCCGGCTATCCCGGCGCGGCGACCTGGGAGCCCGGCCGCGCCGATCCGTACGCCTGGTTCGCCGCCACCGCGCAGGCGCTCGCCGAACTGCGCGCGCTGGTGCCCGGTGCGGCCCGTCCCGCCGCACTGTGCCTGGGCGGGCAGAGCCCGACCACGGTGCCCGACGCGGTGCCCCGACCGGGCACCGCGTCGGCGCTGACCTGCCGGCATCCGGCGGGCGCGACCGGCTCGCCGGTCGAGCAACACCACGCGCAGCACGACGCGTTGCGCGCCGAGCACGGCAGTGACGTGCGGGCGTGGCAGCTCTACGACTGGCTGGCCGCGCGGTTCGGCGCGGAGCGGGCGCAGGCCCGCTGGCCGGGGGATCCGCCGCTGACCGGGTACGGGCCGATCGTGCCGACCGGGTCGGTGCTGGGCACGGTCGGCACCGGGCACGACATCGCGGCGGGCACGCCGCTGGTGGCCGGCGCGCAGGACGCGTATCTGGCGTTCTGGGCGGGTGGCCTGGACCGGCCCGGCCGGGCGATGGATCCCGGCGGGCGCACCGGTGGGCTCGCCGTCGCGGTGGCCGCGGGCTCGCCGGCCGCCGACGCGTACGCGCTGCCCTCGGCGGTGCCCGGGATCGACATAGTCGGCGGCCCGGTGGCCGCGCACGGGCTGATCCTGGAGTGGCTGCGCGATCTCACCGGGCGCGACGTGCGCGACCTGCTCGGGTTGGCCGCGCACGTGCCGCCGGGCGCCCGCGGCGTAATGGTGTTGCCGTATCTGGAGGGCGAGCGCGCACCGCGCTGGAACCGGGAGTTGCGCGGCGAGGTCTTCGGCCTGAGCGCGGGCGCCGGGCCCGGCGAACTGGCCCGCGCGGTCCTTGAAGGCGCCGCGTACGGGCTCGCGCACATCGCCCTGGAACTGAGCGCGCGCGGCGCCCGCCCGACCACCCTGGTCTGCGCCGGATCGCCCGCGCGCAGCCCGCTGTGGTGCTCGATCAAGGCCGCCGTGCTCGGCGTGCCGGTCGAGGTGCCCGCGGAGACCGACCTGGCCGCCTACGGCGCGGCGCTCGCCGCCGGGGCCGGGGCGGGCTGGTGGCCCGTGCCCGGCGCCGGGCGGGCCGGCGACTGGCCGCGCCCGGCGATGACCGTGTTCGAGCCCGAACCGCACCCCGAGTACGCGACCGGCCTGCGCCGCTTCCTCGAACTCGGCGACGCCGCACAGGCGCGGGTGTCCGTACCCGCGGGGGCCGGCGTTGCCGCCCGCGCCGAAGCGACGCCCGCCGCGGCGACGCCTGCCGAACCGGTGTGCGCCGAACCCATCCGATCCGAACCGATTCGCTCCGAGGAGCCGACGTGCCCAATCCGGTGATCTTCATGGACCTGCCGACCCCCGACGTGGAGGCCACCTCGGCCTTCTACGCGGCGCTGTTCGACTGGGACTTCAAGCGGCGACCCGCCGGCGAGTTCAGCGAGGTGCTCCCGGGCGTCAAGCCCAACCTCGGGATCCGCCGCGAGGCAAGCCCGGCGGTGGGTCCGGTGCCGCGCATCTACGTGATGGTCGACGAGCCGCCCGTCTACCTCGACAAGGCGGTCGCCGCCGGCGCGAGCGTGTTGTGGGAGGAGAAGCCGTGGGCCGAGTTCGAGGCCCGCTACGCGGCGTTCCGCGACCCGTGGGGCAACGAGGTCGTGCTGTGGCGCGACAAGGGCACGTACTTCACCCACGGCCACGCCCACCAGGTCTGACCCCGGCGGTCCCCGAGTCCGACGCCTGTCGGTTCCGTCCGTCCCGTCCCTCCCGCCCGTCCCGCCCGTCCCCGAGTCCGACGCCGCGTCGGATCCCGTTCGGTGCACCCGAGTTCCCCCCGGAAAGGACCCCGCATGACCAACACCCTGGTCTTCGTCGACATGCCCACGCCCGACATCGACGCGACCACCGAGTTCTACCGCGAACTGTTCGGCTGGACCATCAACCCACGCCCGCAGGGCGTCTTCCACCAGATCGTGCCGGGCGAGGGGCTGCACCTGGGCCTGTACGACGAGGTCGCCCAGGTGCCCGACCCGGCGCCGCTGCCCCAGCAGACCCGCGCGGGACTGCACGCCCGGGTGTACATCCTGGTCGACGCGGCACCCAGCGAATACCTGAACAAGGCCGTGCTGCTGGGTGCGACCGCGCTGTGGGAGCAGTGCTTCTGGGAGGAGTTCGGCGGACAACACGCCTCGTTCCTGGACCCGTGGGGCAACCAGATCGTGATGTGGGAGAAGTGAGGTAGCGCCTCGCACCGAGGCGGCCGTGCGCACCCGTACCCGCGATCCGCACCGGATCGCGGGTACGGGCGTATCGGCGCCGCGCGGATCCGTACCCCGGCAGGGTGCGGCGCCCGGCGCCGATGGTTCGCATACTCGACTGCATGAACACGAACGGGCATCTCGCCGACTTCCTCCGCGCCCGCCGGGGCCGGCTGCGCCCCGCGGACGTCGGGCTGCGCACCTACGGTGAGCGGCGTCGGGTACCGGGCCTGCGACGCGAGGAGTTGGCGCTGCTCGCGGGCATCAGCGCGCCCTACTACGCCCGCCTGGAGCGCGGCGAATCCCGCAACGCGTCGCGGGAGGTGCTCGACGCCATCGCGAACGCCCTGCGCCTGAACGACTCCGAGCGGGCCCACCTGCACCTCCTGGCCACCGCCCCGAGTCGCGGCGGCACCGCCGGTCGGCCACGCCCGGAACGCGTCACCGCGTCCACCACCGCCCTGCTGACCGCCCTGGACGGCACGCCCGCCGTCGCGATCGGTCGCAGTGGCGACGTGCTGGCCTGGAATCGGCAGGGTCACGCGCTGTTCGCGGGCCATCTCGACCCGGGCGGTCCGAGCGAGCCGGGTCGGCGGCCGAACCTGACCGCGATGGTGTTCCTCGACCCGCACACCCGCGACCTGTACGCCGACTGGCAGGCCAAGGCCAGAACCGTGGTCGGCAACCTGCGACTGACCGCCGGGCGCCATCCCGAAGACGCCGCGCTGGCCCGGTTGATCGGCGAACTGACGATGCGCAGCCGGGAGTTCGCCGCGATGTGGGCCGACCATCGGATCGTCGCCTGCCATGTCGCCGACTACGAGATGCGCCATCCCCTGGTCGGCACGCTGACCGTCACCCAGCAGACGTTGCAGAGCCCGCAGGGAACCGGCCCGGCGCTGGTGGTGGCCACGGCCGCGCCCGACTCCCCGTCGGCGACCGCGCTGGCCCTGCTCGCGCACGCCACCGAATCCCACGAGGCGACCTCACCGCGCCCGGGCGTGGACCCGGCCCGCACCGGCTGAACCGTACGCTCCCCGGCGCCCGCGGCGGTGCCGCGCCGGTACGCCGGCGATCCCGCGCGCCCTGCCGCCGCCCTCCCCTGCCATCCCCCATGTCGTGCCCGACCACGGCGCCGTACCTCGGCCGCCGCATGCCCGAAAACAGTGAAGGAACCATGTCCCAGCGCAAGCTCAAGCTCACCGTCGCAGCCGTCGCACTGGCCGCGACCACCTTCGTCACGACCGCCCCGGCCGGTGCCGCGCCGGCGACCGGCGGGCCGCTGACCGATGTCCGGATCGCCGCGCACTTCGACCTGGCCGCCGGGCAACAGGCGGAGAACATCGACCTGTTGCCCGACGGCTCGGCGTACGTCGTGTTCGCCCGCAGCCGCCAGGTGGCCCGGGTCGACGCACTCGGCAGGACGCACATCCTGGCGACCCTGCCCGCCCCCGCCGACGCCGGAGCGCACCCGCCGGCTCTCGACGCGCCGATGACCACCGGCATCGTGCGCACGGCGGACGGCATGGTGTACGTGTTGTACGCGGCCGGCACCGCCGACCTGACCGGGCTCTGGCGCGTCCGTCCCGGCCGGGCCCCGCAGCGCATCGCCGCGTTGCCCGCCGACGGCGTACCCAACGGGCTGGCCCTGGATCGGCGCGGCGGCCACTTCTACATCGCCGACTCGGTGCTCGGCACGGTCTGGACCGTCCCGGTCGCCGGCGGCACCCCGACCGCGTGGTCCACCGCCCCCGAACTCGCCGCTTCCGGCTTCCTCGGGGCCGACGGCGCGAAGGTGCACGACGGCGCGCTGTGGGTGACCAACCTGGACCGGGGCACGCTGCTGCGCATGCCGATCCGCGCCGGCAACCGGGCCGGAACACCCCAGGTCAGGGCGTCGGGCCTGATCGGCATCGACGACATCGCGTTCACCGGGCGCGGCGACGAGCTGCTCGCCGCGATCAACGCCCCGAACCGGGTCGTGCGGGTGACCTCGGACGGTGCGGTGAGTACCGTCCTGGACGCCGGTGACGGGCTGCAGAACCCCACGTCCGTGGCGGTGCGCGGGCGCGAGGTGTATGTCCTCAGCGCGGCCTTCTTCACCGCCACCGATCCCAATCTGCTGCGTGCCCGTCTGGGTGGCGGCGGGAGTACGGCAACGGGAGGGCGGCGGTAGCGGTTCTCAGCGGTGGGAATCGGGTGGTAGGAGAGCGGCGGTAGCAGTCCGGCGGACCGGCCGCAGCAGGAGTCCGGCGGGCCGGCGAAGGCATTCCCCCTGCCCCGGCGCGGTGGCACTCAGCTCCGGTGCAGGATCGGGCGTGGGTAGGGCGAATCCGCCGGGTTGACGTCGGTGCCGGGGGCGACCAGGGCGTCCAGGCGGGTGAGGATCTCCGGGGACAACTCGACCGCACAGGCGCCGAGTTGCGACTCCAGTTGGGTCTCGGTGCGGGGGCCGATGATCGCCGACGTGACGTTGGGATGGGCCAGCGCGAAGGCCAGTGCCAGTTCCGGCAGCGAGCAGCCCGCGTCCTCGGCGATGGCGGCGAATTCCTCGACCAGCGCGGTCTTCGCGGCCCGCACGGCGGCGTCCGCGTGGTCGAAGTGCTCGGCGTTGCGCACCGCCCGCGAGTCCGCCGAAACACTCTGGCCCGCGCGGTACTTGCCGGTCAGCCAGCCGCCGTTGAGCGGACTGAAGACCAACACGCCCAGGCCGTACCGCCCACATGTGGGCAGTGCGGCCGTCTCCGCGTGGCGGGCGAACGCCGAATAGGCCAACTGCTCGACCGCGAAGGGCTCGTGGCCGCGTCGCTCGGCGATCCACCGGGCCTCGACGATGCCCTCCGCGGGCAGCGCGGAGGAACCGATCGCGCGCACCTTGCCCTGGCGGACCAGGTCGGTCAGGGCGCCGAGCGTCTCGTCCGGGTCGGTGTTCGGGTCGGGGCGGTGCATTTGGTAGAGGTCGAGGTGGTCGGTCTCCAGGCGGCGCAGGCTGTCCTCCACGGCGCGGAAGATCCAGCGCCGGGAGGCCCCGCGGCGCAGCGGCGCGTCGGGGTCCATCGCCTCGCCGAACTTGGTCGCCAGCACCACGTCGTCCCGCCGGCCCTTGAGTGCCTTGGCCAGGATCGCCTCGCTCTCGCCGAACGCGTACACGTCGGCGGTGTCCACCAGGTTGATCCCGGCGTCGAGCGCGCGATGCACCATCCGTACGCACGCGTCGTGATCCGGGTTGCCCCACGCGCCGAACATCATCGTGCCCAGGCACAACCGGCTGACCTGGATGCCGGTGCGACCTAGCGGGGTGTACTCCACGGGTGCCCTCCAAAGGTGATCCACGCACGTCCTCCCCCGAGGCTGGCACGACCGCGCGTGTGCACCGATGTGGTCCCGGCGCAGCGCACGGGCCGTTTGTTCGTGCCTGAAGCACATATCGGGGCCGTTTCCCGGCGCCTACCTTCGGCTGTATCGCAAACATCCCAGGTGACGGGGAGGAAGCTGTGCCGACTGACCAGCTTGGGGCTGCCGAACGTGCCCTGGACGAGCGGGTGGCGGAACTTCGCCGGACCGCGGCGACGCGAGAGGGCGACGGGCTCGTGGTCGCTCCCCTGCCGAGCGAGATGTTGCAGCCGTGGGAGGTCTGGGACCGGGATCTGTTCGATCTGGAGATGATCCGGGTCTTCGCCCGCTCGTGGGTGTGGCTGGGCGACACGGAGGATCTGCGCCGCCCCGGCGACTTCATCACCGGGCGGATCGGCAGCCAGTCGGTGCTGGTGGTCAAGCAGCGGGACGGCTCGATCAAGGGTTTCCTGAACAACTGCCGGCACCGGGCCTCGGGCGTCGCCTTCGATCCGGCGGGCAACTGCGGCAAGGCGTTCGCGTGCCCGTACCACGCCTGGACCTACGGTCTCGACGGCAGGCTGCTGTCGATTCCGGACATGAACCGGATGTACGGTCCGGACTTCCCGATGCAGCAGTACGGCCTGGTGCCCATTCGGGTGCATGTGGCCTTCGACAAGCTCGTCTTCGCGTGCCTGTCGCACAAGGCGCCGACGTTCGAGGAGTGGATCGCGCCGCTGTTGCCGCGCTACCAGGCGTACAAGATCGGCGAGTACCACCGCTATCACCGCGAGTTGGACGAGGAGTACCCGTTCAACTGGAAGGCGTTCGTGGAGAACTCCAACGACGACTACCACGTGCGGTTCGTGCACCGGCGGCTGAACAAGGTGCGCAAGCAGATGGACACCATCGTGCGCTTCGAGGGTCGGACCACCAGCGGTTACAAGCCGCACAGCGACGCGTACGACATGTCGCTCGGGCGTACCGACCTGGGCGAGGAGGATCTGCGCGGCAGCTACGCGGAGTTCGTCTACCCCAATCTCACCCCGCTGCCCTACGCGTCCCAGTTGATCATGGTGCGCGCCGACCCGATCGCACCGGACCGGACCCGGCTGTTCTCCCGGATCTACGGGCTGACCGACGACATCGAGCTCCAGGAGCGCGAGTTGGTCAACCTGGAGCTGACCAACAAGGAGGACACGGACATGGTGACCGTGCTGATGGAGAACCTGCGTTCGCCGTTCTATCGGGTCGGGCCGCCCAGTGCCTGGGAGGGCCGCGCACAGCACATGATGCGGCTGATCCGCGAGGACGTGGCCACGCCGCTGGCGGCCGACGAGTTCACCGGCGCGATCGACTGAGCGAGCGATCGCCGCTGCCGCCGCCCTGGGCTCGTGGCAGTTCGACACCAACCCCGACACACCGGAACGTGAGAGGAGCCACCGCGATGGAACCGACGCTGACCGAGGCCCGCTGGACCCATATCGCGCTGCCGTCGTCCGACCTGGAGGCGGCGGTCGAGTTCTACACCTCGTTCACCCCGCTGGTGGTGGTCTCGCGGCACAGCGATGCCGCGGGATCCAATGCCTGGTTGTCCAACCCCAACCAGGTGCACACGCCGTTCGTGCTGGTCCTGGTCGCCTTCGACAAGGACAAGGGCAAGCCGCAGCCGCAGCTCACCCCGTTCGCGCACCTGGGCATGGAGGTGGCCGCCCGCGCGGACGTCGACGCCATCGCGGACCGGGCCCGCGCCGCCGGGTGCCTGCACTGGGAGCCGATGGATGTACCACCTCCGGTGGGCTACATCTGCGCGCTCAAGGACCCGGACGGCAACGTGGTGGAGATCTCGCACAACCAGCAGGTGTTCGCGGAGGTCCGCGAGCTGTGGGGCGACCGGGCCGACGCGTGAGCGATCCGGCGCGGACCCGACGAGCCGCCGAGGCGTATCTCGCGGCGCTCAACTCCGGTGATCCGGCGGCGATCGCGGCCCGGGTGAGTGTGGACTTCCACAACGAGCACACCTCGGCGCTGGGTCGCAGTCTGCACGGGCGGGTCGCGTATCGCGAGCGACTGCCGCAATTCCTGGCCGAGTTCGAGGAATTGCGCTACGCCGTCGAGGACCTGCTCGTGGACGGTGATCGGGCCGCGCTCGCGTACACCATGACGTTCCGTCTGCGCGGCGGTTCGGCGGGCGCCGAACCGGTGCGGATCCGTGGGGTGTTCCGGCTTCGTGTGGTGGGCGACCTGATCGCGCATCGCGTGGACTACTGGGACGGCGCCGAGTTCGAGCGGCAGACGGCGGCCTCGACGGCCGACGCCGAAAACCAACGCTGACAACCATCGAAGGGAACGACTGTGCAGACCTTTTCCGCCACCGGGGCAGGCAAGCTCCGCCGGATGCGCCGGATGTTCGGTGCGGACGGCCGCGCCGTGTTCGTCGCGATCGACCACGCCGCCTACATGGGCGAGGGGCCGCCGTTGGGTGAGCCGATGGCGCAGATCGCCGCCGGCGGGCCGGACGCGGTGCTCGCGACCTGGCATCTGGCCCGGGCCTACGCCGATACCTTCGCCGATTCGGGGCTGGTGTTGCGAATCGACGGTGGCGCCTCGGAGTTGGGCGACTTCGCCCCGGGCGATGTCACCGACATCATGCATCTGCCCGAGCAGGCGCTGAAGTTGGGTGCGGACTGTGTGGTGGTGCTGGCCTTCCCCGGCGCGCCCGACGAGCACCTGTCGCTCCAGCGCCTGGCCCGGTTGACCTCGGAGTGCGAACAGCTCGGCCTGCCGGTGATGGCCGAGATGATTCCCGGCGGATGGGGCAAGGCGGTGCCGTGGACCACGGAGACGGTGGCCCGCGCGGCGCGGATCGGCGCCGAACTGGGCGCGGACATCGTCAAGACGGTGTGCCCGGGCCGGCCCGAGGAGTTCGCCGACGTGGTCGCGGCGTGTCCGGTCCCGGTCGTGGCGCTGGGCGGCCCCAAGTCGGACAGCGAGGACGAGGTCGTCGCGCTGGCCAAGGGCGTCGTCGACGCCGGCGGTGCGGGGGTGGCCTTCGGCCGGAACGTGTGGGGATCGGCGAAGCCGCAATTGCTCGTGGAGCGGTTGCGCGATGCGGTCCATGGGGACGCATCCGTCTGATCGGCCGGTGGGCCGCTGGTCCTCATGCGCCGGACGGGCTGGGTTCGGAGCGGCCTGGCGGCCTGCTTGTCCTCGAACGCCGGACGGGCTGGATTTGGGCCGGCGGACCTCGCGCGCGAGGCCGGCTGAAGACCACACGGCCTTCGGCCCGTTTGTCCTCAAACGCCGGACCGGCTGGAACTGGACCGGCAGACCCCGGACCCGAATCCGGCCCAAGACCGAACGGCCTTGGGTCTGTTGCCCTCGGATGCCGGACCGGCTGGCGTTGGACCGGCGGGCCCCGGGCGCGAATCCGGTTGAAGTTCGAACGGCCTTGGGTCTGTTGCCCTCGGATGCCGGGCGGGTTGGATTTGGACCGGTGGGTCTCGGGTGCGGGTCGGGCCGCGGACCGAACGGCCTTCGGCCTGCTTGTCCTCGAACGCCGGACGGGCTGGAATTGGGTCGGCGGGCCTCGCGCGAGGCCGGCTGGAGGCCACACGGGCCTTGGCCTGTCGTCGTCGAACGCCGGGCCGGCGGGCCTGGGGCGCGAGGCCGGCTGGAGGCCGCACGGGCTTCGGTCTGTTGGTCTCGGATGCAGGGCGGGCCGGGTTCGGGCCCTTGGTAGGTCGAGGTTCGTTCGTCCGGTGGGTTTTTCTTCTTTGGGTGCCGCGTGTTGGCTTCGCCGTGCCTGTGATCAGGAGTCGCGATCATGTCTCAGCAGGTCACCCCCGTATCCCGGGTGGTCATCCGGTTCGCCGGTGACTCCGGCGACGGCATGCAGCTTGCCGGCGACCGGTTCACCGCGCAGACCGCGCTTTTCGGCAACGATGTGTCCACCTTTCCCGACTTTCCGGCCGAGATCCGCGCCCCTGCGGGCACCCTTCCGGGGGTCTCCGCGTTCCAGGTGCAGTTCGCGGACCACCGGGTCACCACTCCCGGCGATGCGGCCGATGTGCTGGTCGCGATGAACCCGGCCGCGCTGCGGGTGAACCTGCCCGAGCTGCCGCGCGGTGCCCAGATCATCGTGGACGCCGACGAGTTCACCCCGCGCAACCTGGTCAAGGCGGGCTACCCGGCGGGCGTCGACCCGCTCACCGACGATTCGTTGGCCGACTACCGGCTGCACGCCGTGCCGCTGACCGGCCTGACCGTCGAGGCGCTGCGCGCCTTCGAGCTGCCGCGCAAGGATGCCGAGCGGGCGAAGAACATGTTCGCCCTGGGCCTGGTGTCGTGGCTGTACCACCGCCCCACCGAGGCCACCGTGGCCTACCTGCGGGAGAAGTTCGCCGCGCGTCCGCACCTGGCCGCCGCCAACGTGGCGGCGTTCACCGCGGGTTGGAACTTCGGCGAGACCACCGAGTCCTTCGCGGTCAGCCACGAGGTGCCGGCCGCGCCGCGAAATCCCGGCAGGCATCGCACCATCACCGGCAACCGGGCGCTCGCCTACGGGCTGATCGCCGCCGCCGACCGGGCCGGGCTGCCGCTGTTCCTGGGCTCGTATCCGATCACGCCCGCCTCCGACATCCTGCACGAGCTGAGTCGACACCGGCAGTTCGGCGTGACCACGTTCCAGGCCGAGGACGAGATCGCCGGGATCGGCGCGGCACTGGGCGCGGCGTTCGGTGGCGCCCTGGGGGTGACCACCACGTCCGGCCCCGGGCTCGCGCTCAAGGCCGAGACGATCGGGCTGGCGGTCTCGCTCGAACTGCCGCTGGTGATCGTGGACGTGCAACGCGGCGGCCCCTCGACCGGGTTGCCCACCAAGACCGAACAGGCCGACCTGTTGCAGGCGTTGTACGGCCGCAACGGCGAATCGCCGGTGCCGGTGTTGGCCGCCTCCTCCCCCGGCGACTGCTTCGACGCGGCGGTCGAGGCGGTGCGGATCGCGGTCACCTACCGCACCCCGGTGGTACTGCTGTCCGACGGCTACCTGGCCAACGGCTCGGAGCCGTGGCGGGTCCCGGAGCTCGACGAACTTCCCACGATTGACCCCGCGTTCGCGACCGGCCCGAACGCGGTCGACGCGGCCGGCGCGCCCTGCTTCCAGCCCTATCTGCGGGATCCGCACACCCTGGCCCGGCCATGGGCGGTGCCCGGTACGCCCGGCCTGGAGCACCGGGTGGGCGGCCTGGAGAAGGCCGACCGCACCGGCGAGATCTCCTACGACGCGGCCAACCACGACCTGATGGTGCGCACCCGGCGGGCCAAGGTGGACGGGATCGCCCGCGACGTGCCGCCGCTGACCGTCGACGACCCGGACGCGAGCGCCGAGGTGCTGGTGCTCGGGTGGGGCTCCACCGCCGGGCCGATCGCCGCCGCGTGCGCCGAGGTTCGCGCCGCGGGCGGCTCGGTGGCCCGGGCCCACGTGCGCCACCTCGACCCGCTCCCCGCCGACCTGGGCACGGTGCTCGCCCGCTACCGCCGAGTGTTGGTCCCGGAGATGAATCTGGGCCAGCTCGCGCGACTGCTGCGTGCCCGGTACCTGGTCGACGTCGAATCCCTCACCCAGGTGCGCGGCATGCCGTTCAAGGTGGCCGAGCTGCGCACCGCGATCGAGAAGGTCGCCGCCGATGTCTGAGTCACGGCTTCTCACCATCGCCGGATCGGCGGCGGATCCCCCGCTGTCCGCCCGCGACTTCCGCAGCGACCAGGAGGTGCGCTGGTGCCCGGGATGCGGCGACTACGCCATCCTGGCCGCCGTCCAGGGCTTCCTGCCCGAACTGGGCCTGCGCCGGGAAAACATCGTCTTCGTCTCGGGCATCGGCTGTTCCAGCCGCTTCCCGTACTACCTCGACACCTACGGGATGCACTCGATCCACGGCCGCGCCCCGGCGATCGCCACCGGACTCGCCGTCTCGCGGCCCGACCTGAGCGTGTGGGTGGTCACCGGTGACGGCGACGCGCTCTCGATCGGCGGCAACCACCTGATCCACGCGCTGCGGCGCAACGTCAACCTGAAGATCCTGCTGTTCAACAACCGGATCTACGGCCTGACCAAGGGTCAGTACTCGCCGACCTCCGAGACCGGCAAGATCACCAAGTCCACCCCGGCGGGTTCGCTCGACCACCCGTTCAACCCGGTCTCGCTCGCGCTCGGCGCCGAGGCGGGCTTCGTCGCCCGCACCATCGACTCCGACCGCAAGCACCTGACCTCGGTGCTGCGCGCGGCGGCGGCCCACGAGGGCACCGCACTGGTGGAGATCTACCAGAACTGCAACATCTTCAACGACGGCGCGTTCGAGCAGCTCAAGACGCCCGGTGTGCGCGACGACTTCGTATTGCGGCTCGAACACGGCGCGCCGATGCGCTACGGGCCGGACGGCGCGCGCACCGTGGTGCGTGATCCCGGCGGCGGGCTGCGGCCCGGTGGCCCGGACGACGTCGCGGTCACGCACGACGCGCAGACGAGCGATCCGGTGCCCGCGTTCGCGCTGTCCCGGTTGCCCGAGGCCGGCGGGCCCACCCCGATCGGGGTGTTCCGCAGTGTGCGGCGGCCCGCGTACGACCGGCTGGTGGTCGAGCAGGGCGAGCGGGCGCTCGCCGAGCGTGGTCCCGGCAGCGTCGCCGACCTGCTCGGCGGCGACGCCTGGACGGTGCCCGAGCCGCAACCGCGCGTGGGAGGTGGTCCCGCATGACCTACGTCATCGGCGCGAACTGCGTGGACGTCAAGGACCTCACCTGCGTGACCGAATGCCCGGTCGACTGCATCTTCGAGGGCGACCGCATGCTCTACATCCATCCCGAGCAATGCGTGGACTGCGGTGCCTGCGAGCCGGTCTGCCCGGTCGAGGCCATCTACCACGTGGACGACCTGCCCGCCGACTGGTTGTGGCACCTGGACGCGGCGGCCGAGGCCACCGCGGGCCGCGAGGAGGTCGAGCCGGTGCCCGATCCGCCGACCGTGCTCGCGCTGCCGGCCCGGCCCGCGAACGGGTGAACGCCATGCCCGCGTCCCCCAACCACCGCGAAGTCCCCTACCACCGCGAGATCACTCCCACACCGAGAAGAAGAGGAGGGCTGACGTGACCGACTGGCGCCTTGCCGTAGACATCGGTGGCACCTTCACCGACGTGGTCCTGTTGGATGCCGACACCGGCCGCGTGGTGGTCGAGAAGACGTTGACCACCCCGTCCGCCCCGCTCGGCGGGGTTCGGGCGGGCGTGACCTCCGCGCTGTCCAAGGCCGGCATCACGCCGGCCGACATCACCCGGCCGATCGTGCACGCGACCACGCTGATCACCAACGCCCTGATCGAGGGCAAGACCGGCCGAGCCGCACTGGTGACCACCTCGGGCTTCGGCGACACGCTGGAGATCCGCAACGAGCACCGGTACGACATGTACGACCTCCAGATCGAGTTCCCGGCCCCGCCCATCCCGCGCGAGCTGGTCTTCGAGATCGACGAGCGCACCACCGCGACCGGCGAGGTGCGCACCGCACCGAGCGAGGCCGAACTCGACGCGCTGGCGGCCCGGTTGGCCGCCGATCGGGTCGAGGCCGTCGCGGTGTGCCTGCTCAACTCGTACGCGAACGCGGCCAACGAGCGCGCGGTCGCCGAGGGACTGGCCAAGCGGCTCTCGGTGCCGGTGTGCGCGTCGCACGAGGTGACGCCGCAGATCCGCGAGTATCCGCGCATGGTCACCACCGCGTGCAACGCGGCCACGATGCCGGTGATCGGCCCCTACCTGGCCGAACTCCAGTCCTGGTTGACCGCCGAGGGCTTCGGCGCCTCGGTGCTGATGATGCTCTCCAACGGCGGCGTGGTCTCCGCCGACGACGCCCGCCGGGTGCCGATTCGGCTGGTCGAGTCCGGTCCGGCCGCCGGCGCCCTGGCCGGTGTCTGGTACGCCCGACGCCTGGGCGAGGAGCGGCTGTTCTGCTTCGACATGGGCGGCACCACCGCGAAGTCCTGTCTGATCGAGGACTATCGGCCGGAGTTGACCAACGCGTTCGAGGTGGCCCGGGTCTACCGGTTCAAAAAGGGCTCGGGCTACCCGTGCTCGATCCCCTCGGTCGACCTGGTCGAGATCGGCGCGGGCGGCGGCAGCCTGGCCCGGGTCGACGAGTTGGGCCTGCTCAAGGTCGGTCCGGACTCCGCCGGCGCAGACCCGGGTCCGGTCGGATACGCCCGGGGCGGCACCGTGCCGGCGACCACCGACGCGGACCTGGTGCTCGGCCTGCTCGACCCGCAGTACTTCCTCGGCGGCGAGATGCCGCTCGATCTGCCCGCCGCCCGGGCCGCGTTCGCCCCGCTGGCCGAACGGCTGGGCGCCGGCTCCGACGCGGACCACGTCGCGGTGGGCGTGTACGAGGTGATCAACCAGAACATGGCCGCGTCCGCCCGGATGCACGCCGTCGAGCGCGGCATCGACCTGCGCGGCGTCGCGCTGATCGCCTTCGGCGGCGCCGGACCGGTGCACGCGTGCGGGGTGGCCACGCTGTTGGAGGCGCCCCGGGTGATCTTCCCGGTCAACGCGAGCGTGTTGTCCGCGTTCGGCACGCTGGTCAGCCCGGTGCGCATCGACCTGGCCCGGAGCATGGTGCGCACGCTCGACGAGAGTGTGTCCGCCGACCGGGACACGCTGCTCGCGGACATGCGGCAGGAGGCGCGCCGGGTGCTCGCCGCCGCCGGCGCACAGGCGGACGAGGTGAGCTTCCGGTACGGCCTGGACGCCCGTTACGAGGGTCAGGGCAACGAGATCACGCTGTGGGTCGGCGAGGGCGACGCGTGGCCCACCTCGCTCGCCGACACCATCGAGCAGTTCCACACCGAGTACCAGAAGATCTACGGCCTGCGCATCCCCGACGTCGGCGTCGAGGTGGTCACCTGGCGAGTCGCCGCGTGGTCGGACGCACCCGGCTTCGAGGTGCCCACGGTGCCGGTCGGCACCGGGAGCCCGACGCCCGACCGTCATCGCGCGGCCCGCTTCCGGCTCGGCGCCCCCGCCGTCGAGGTGCCGGTGTACCGCCGGGCCGAGCTCGGCGCCGGACACCGCTTCGTGGGGCCGGCCCTGGTCGAGGAGCGCGAGACCACGTCGGTCATCCCGGACGGCTGGTCCTGCGAAGTCGCCCCGGACGGCTCGATCATCGCCACCGCCACCACCGCCGTCGCCACCCCCGCCGGCACCGAGGAGGGATCCGCGTGACCCGCACCTTCGACGCGATCGAGTTGGAAGTCCTGTGGGGCTCTCTCGTCGCCACCGTCAACGAGCAGGCCAAGGCCCTCCAGCGGGCCGCGTTCAGCCCGATCGTGCGCGAGGCGGGCGACCTGGCGAACGCGCTGTTCGACCGGCGCGGTCGGATGGTCGCCCAGGCCGTCACCGGCACTCCGGGCCACATCAACTCGCTGGCCATCGCGTGTCGCAACATCCTGGACCGGCATCCGGTCGACTCGTTGGCCCCCGGCGACGTGCTGGTCACCAACGACCCGTACCAGACCGCGGGCCAACTCCTGGACGTGACCGTCCTGGTGCCGGTCTGGCGCGGCGGGCGGGTGATCGCGTTCTTCGGATCCACCATCCATCACACCGACGTCGGCGGCTACGGCATCGGCGCGGGCGCCCGGGACGTGTTCGAGGAGGGTCTGTGGATCCCGATCAGCAAGCTCATGGTCGGCGGCGAACGCAACGAGCCGGTCTGGGACTTCGTGCTGGCCAACGTCCGGCAACCCACCCACATGGCCGGTGACCTGCACGCCCAGATGGCCTCCGGCGAGGTGGGCGCGGCCCGGCTGAAGACACTGTTGGACGCGTACGCGCTGGACGACATCGAGGACCTGGGCGACGAGGTGATCCGCCGCTCCGAGGAGGCCACCCGTCGGGCCATCCGGGAACTGCCGGGCGGCACCTACGAGTCGGCGTCGATCCTCGACCTCGCGGACGGCTCGGAGATCACCATCAAGGTCGCGGTGACCATCGACCCCGAGGCGGGCGAGATCCTGGTGGACTACGCCGGTTCGTCCGGGGCGAGCCCGTTCGGGATCAACGTGGTCAAGAACTACACGCACGCGTACACCACGTTCACGCTGCGCAGCCTGCTCAATCCGGACGTGCCCAACAACGCGGGTTCGCTCGCGCCGATCCGGGTCGAGGCGCCGCTGGGCAGCATCGTCAACGCGGTGTCCCCGTCGCCGTGCACGGCGCGGCACGTGGTCGGCATGTTCCTGCCGATGCCGCTGCTGAACGCGATGTCGCAGGCGCTGCCGGAGGCGGTGATGGCCGAGGGCTCGGCGGCGGTGTGGACCATGCAGGTGAGCGGGCACGACGCGGAGGGCAAGCCGTTCATCACCGCGATGTTCACCTACGCGGGCGGCGTCGGCGCACGGGCGAGCAAGCCGGGTCTGTCCACCACGTCCTATCCGACCGGCGTTTCCGCCGTGCCGCTGGAGGTGGTCGAGGCGTCCGCGCCGATCCGCTTCCTGCGCAAGGAACTTCGGCGCGGCTCGGGTGGCGCGGGGGCGCAGGAGGGCGGGATGGGCCAGACCATCGAGTTCACCGTCGACTCGCCCTCGCCGTGGGTCCTCAACGCGGTGGCCAGCCGACTCGCGCGCGGCCCACGCGGCATCTTCGGCGGCGGCGAGGGCGCCACCGGACGCTTCCTGGTCAACGGCGAACCGGTCCGCACCCAGGCCCGAATCACCCTCCAACCGGGCGACGTGGTCCGCCTGGAACTCCCGGGCGGCGGCGGCTACGGAACACCGCCGCAAGAGGCCGTCGCGGCACACGGGTGACCTGACGACGGGTGGCGGGTGGTCGGTGGGTGCGTTCGGCGGGTCCGCCGAATCGCGGGGGGCCACCGGGTCCCGCGGGTCGGCGGACCCAACGGCTCGCGGGGCCGCGGTCGCGTGTGGACCGCCGGGTCCGCCGGCTCTCGGGTCCACCGGCGCCGAGGACCGCGCACGAGGTCGCTCGCGCCGGTGGACCGGGCGAATCCCGGGGCCACCGGGTGTCGAGGGCCGCGCACGAGGGCACTGACGCCGATGGGCCCGGCGGCCCGGCAACCCGGGCGCGGGACTCTGCTCGGTTGTGGGACCGCGGGGCTGCTTGGTTGTCGATCGACCCGCGCGGGAAGCCATCGGCCCCGGGGGCGCCGTCCCGCGTGCGCTCGACCGCGTGGGAAGCGGTCCGTTGTCGGTTGTCCCGGGACCGTTGGTCGTGTTCGGCTCGTTGTGCGTTTCCGTCCGCTCCCTCGTTGATGTACCTGGAGGTCGACATGACGTCCGTACCGCCCACCTTCGCGGCGCGCTGGTCCGACACGGTCGCCGCCCACCCGTACGCGCCGTTCCTGATCTGGGAGGCGCCCGACGGGAGCGTGACCCGCTGGACCTACGCCGAGTTCGACGACCTGGTCGCCCGCGTGGCCGGCGGGCTGCTCGCGCGCGGCATCGGCGCCGGCGACCGGGTCGGCATCGCGCTGCGCAACTGCCCGGCGTACGTCGCGCTGTGGCTCGCGGCGGCCCGCCTCGGCGCGGCGATGGTGTGCTCCGATCCCTCCGCGCGAACCCCCGAGCTGGCCGCGCACCTGCGCCGGACCCGTGCGCGAATCGGCTTCTGCGCGCCCGAACGGGCCGCCGACTACCGAGCCGCGGCGCACGAGACCGGCACCACCGTGGTCGAGATCGCGGAGGACGACACCGATCTGGCGATCCTGCTCGGTCGACCCACGACCGCCGGTGCCGAGCCACCCGGTCCCGCCGACCTGGCCGGGTTGATGTTCACGTCCGGCACCACGGCCGAGCCGAAGTGCGTAATGGTCACCCAGGCCAACTACGCCTTCGCCGGCGCCGTGATGGCTGCCGCCGCCGAACTCACCCTCGAAGACCGGCAGTTCGTGGTGTTGCCGATGTTCCATGCGAACGCGCAGTACTACGCGTTCGCCGCCGCGATCACCGTCGGCGCGAGCGTCGTGCTGCTGCCCGCGTTCTCCGCGAGCCGGTTCGTGGCACAGGCCGCCCGGCACGAGGTCACCCACGCAAGCCTGTTCGCCGCGCCGATCCGGATGATCCTGGCCCGCACCCGCAGTCGGGACGCGCCGTCGGGGCTGCGGGTGCGGCACTGCTGGTACGCGCAGAACGTCACCGACGACCAGTACGAGCGCTTCGCGGCCCTGCTCGGCGGTTGTCGGCCCCGCCAGTTGTACGGCATGACCGAGACCATCCCGGCCGTCCTGAGCAATCCCGCCGGCACGCCGGTACCGGGATCGATGGGCCGGCCGACGCCCGGCTGTGTCGTGGCCGTGCACGATCCGGCGACCGGCGAGCCGACCGCGGACGGCGAGATCGTGGTCGGCGGCGAACCCGGGGTGAGCCTGTTCGCGGGCTACCTCGACGACCCGGCCGCGACCGCCGCCGCCTATCGGGACGGCTGGTTCGTCACCGGCGACCGCGCCCGGGTGGACCCGGGCGGCCACTTCCACTTCGCCGGGCGGCGCGGCGACGTGCTCAAGGTCGCCGGCGAGAACGTCTCGGTGGTGGAGATCGAGGCGGTACTGGCCGAGCATCCGGCGGTGTTGGAGGCCGCGGTGGTGGGCACGCCGGACGACGTGCGCGACGAAGTACCGGTCGCGTTCGTGGTGGCCGTGCCCGAGGCCGGCCCGACCGCGCTCGACGACCTCGCCGACTGGTGCGCGGATCGGCTCGCCAAATCCAAGCGGCCGGTGCGCTTCGAGCGGGTGGCCGAGTTGCCGCGCACCTCCGTCGGCAAGATCCGCAAGTTCCTGCTGACCGAGAGGACCACTCCGTGACCGACCTCGCCCCGTCGTCGCTGCCCGCCACCGCCGCACTCGCCGATCTGCTGCAACTCCGGGGCCGCACCGGCTGGTTGACCCCGCCGCTCCGACCGTTTCGTCGGGGCGAGGGGGCGGTGCTGGGGGTGGCCCGGACGGTCCGGATCGTGGCCGGCCGGAGCGCGCCCGGCCTCAAGCCGCTGCACGCGCTGCTCGCGGAGGACCTGACCGACCGGGTCGTGGTGATCGCGGGGGCGGACGCGGCGCCCGGTGCGGTGTGGGGCGAGATCCTGACCGCCGCCGCGCTGGGCCGGGGGGCGGTCGGCGCGCTGGTCGAAGGCAGTGTCCGGGACGTGTCGGCGGTGGCCCGGCTGGGCCTGCGGTTGTGGGCGCTGGCCGAGGCCACGGCGGGTCCGGGGGGCGCCGTCCGGGTCGCCGAGATCGGCGGCCCGATCGAGATCGCCGGCACCCCGGTGGCAGACGGCGACCCGATCCTGCTGGACGACGGCGGCGCGGTCGCCCTGCCGGCCGCCGACGCGACCACACTGCTCGCCGACGCGCTCACCTACCACCGAGCCGAGGAGGAGGTCCTGGCCGCCCTCACCACCGGCCTCCACCTCCCCCGCGCCTACACCCCCAAGGCCGAGGCGATCACGCGCCTGCGCCGCCACTGACCGTCCCGGCGTCGTCCCGAGTCGTGCGGACGGTGGGGTCAGGGGCGGGTGTTGTCGGTCAGGAAGGTCTGGATGGTGGCGGCCACCCGGTCCGGGAAGTGGGCGTGGGCGTAGTGGCCGGCGCCCTCGATGGTTTCCAGGTGGCCCAGGCCCGGAGGCATCGTCGTGACGATGGCGGTGCCTTCGGCGGCGGCGTCGGGCCAGTCCGGGTCGAGGGTGCCCTCGATCACCAGCGCGGGGCAGCGGATGTCGCCGAGGACGGCGCCGGCGTCGGTGGGGGCGGACATGCCCATCTTGGCGACCACGGCCATCCGGCCCGGTCGGCTCAGCTCGGTGTCCAGGGCGGCGACGTGTGCGGCGAAGCCGGCGGGCTTGGTCCCCGGGTAGGCGTGCGCGAGGTAGCGCTTCCAGACGCCGACGCTGCGCAGCAGGCCGGTGCCCATCAGCAGGAGCATGCCCTTGCGGTAGCGGGCGTTCGACAACATCGCCTTGGCGTCGACCTTCTGGGCCCGGGTGAACGGGCTGATCTCCACGATCGCGTCGACCAGCTCCGGTGCGCGGGCGGCGGCGATGGTGGCCGAGCCGCCCGAGAAGGAGTGGCCGACGAGCACGGCCGGACCGCCCAGGTGCCGAATCAGGGCGAGCAGGTCCTCGGCGGTGTCGGTGCGGGTGTACGAGGACCATCCGACGGTGGATTCGCCGTGGCCGCGCAGGTCCGCACAGGCGACCCGATACCCCGCCGCCACGAGTCGCTCGGCGACGCCGCGATAGGACGATCTGTTGTCGCCCATGCCGTGCGAGAGCACGATCAATCGTCCCTGCCCACTCACGTCGTAGGCAAGTCGGCCGCCGTCGATCTCCAGAAACTCCGTAGTCATGATCTCTCCCCCATGTGCTGATGCCGTCGATCCCTACGATCACGTAGCTAACACCGTTAGCCAAATCATGTCAAGCATCGCCGCCGCCGGACGCTCCGGACCGACGGAGGTTCACCCGTACGCCCGCCACAGGGCACCGGCCGCACCCTGCCCACGCATGCAAAAACCCCGTCGTGCCCACCCGACCGGGTGTCCGGCGGATGGCTTCCTGACGCGCCTTCTCCAGCTCGGTCTTGGCGGAGGCCACCATCGCCTTCTTGTCCGGGGTGTCCCCCGGCTGGCAGACC
>NZ_JBEXUX010000060.1:0-62032 GCF_040629175.1 Embleya sp. NPDC005971
CTCGCCGAGGTGTGCCCGCTGGCGGACATCGACCTGCTGATCACCAGCGGCCCGGCCGACGGGGCACATCCCCCCGGACCCCCCTATCCGTGTGCCCACCTCGCCCGCCCGGCCCCGGTCGACCACCCCGGGGGGCACATCCCCCCGGACCCCCCTACCAAGATCATCATCCCGTCGCCACCATCACCAACCCGACGTTTTCCAGGAGCCACGAGCCCGACCCGCCTGCATCCCCGATACCGCATCCCCCGAAAGTCACGAAAAGCCACCACCAAACCAAATCAGCACACCATTGCATCACGATCCAATGGGGCCGTATCATCACGCGTTGTGACGTTGACGATCCGGGCAGGCAGCGATCCCCGCTACCTGACCAAGGCTGTCGCCACCGGGTCGGAGCACTACTACCTCAAGGCCATCGAAGTCGGCGGGGAGCCGCCGGGGGTATGGGCCGGCGCGGGCGCCGGGGCGCTGGGGTTGACCGGCGAGGTCGACGCCCAGGTGATGACGACCCTTTACTCAGCGTTCGTGGACCCGTCGACCGGGGAGCGGTTGGGCACGGCGCCACCGCAGTACCGGCCGATCGAGGAGCGCATCGCGGCAGCCCTCGACGGGTTGCCCGAGGATGCGACCGAGGAGGAGCGCGAGCGTGTGGTCGCCGATACGCGCGCGACCCAGCGATCCGCCGTTATGTACTTCGATCTCACTGATTCCATGCAAAAGTCGTTTTCCGTCGCACATGCGGCATTTCAGGTGCTGGCCAACCAGGCACGCCGGGACGGCGACACCGAGGCCGCCGAGCTGTGGTCCGGTCGCGCGGATGCCGTGTGGGATGCCGTGATGGACGGCAACAACGCGATGCTCGACTACATGCAGGAGCACGCCGGTTTCTCGCGCGCCGGCCGCAACGGCGTGCGGCGCGTCGACGCGCACGAGTGGGTCGTCGCCACGTTCCGGCAGCACACGAGCAGGGCCGACGACCCGCAACTCCACGTCCACAACGCGGTTCTTGCCCGAGTCGCGACGACCGAGCGCGACCCGGTCACCGGCGAGGATCGCACGGTGTGGCGGGCGCTGGACGGGAGGGCCCTTTTCGCCGTTCGGCCGGCCGCGGCCGCCGTCGCCGAGCGGGTCGCGGAGGAATCCCTCGCCCGCCGGCTGGGATTGGCCGTCGGGATGCGTCCCGACGGGAAGGCCCGGGAAATCCTGGGCATTACCGAAATGATGCGCGACGCATTCAGCACCCGCCGGCACGAAGTGGTCGGCGAGGTGGCGAATTTGGTGGAGGCGTACGAGGCGAAACACGGTCGGGCGCCCGATGCGTACAGCCTGTCGCGGTTGGCGGACCAAGCCGCGATTTCGACCCGAGATCCGAAAAAGCATCACGCGCCGACACGCGAGGAACTGCTCGACCGGTGGGAGGCCCAGGCCGTCGAGCGTCTGCGCGACTCGCTCGCCGACGTGCCCGAGGCGGTGTACGCGGCCGCCGCCGAGCACGGGCTCCAGCCGCGCGCGTTCGATCCGTACGAGGTCGTCACCAGCGCCGTCGAAGAGGTACAGCGCCGGCGCGCCACGTGGAGCCGGGCCGATCTGATCGCGGAGATCAACAGGCAACTCCCGGATTGTCTCGGCGGCCTGGGAGCGCGGCGGATCACGGGACTGCTGTCGGAGCTCGCCGACAGCGCGCTCGATCCCGCCCTGCCGATGGGGCCGACCGTGCTGGAATTGTCGACACCGGAGGTCGTGCCGGTACCCGTCGAGCTCACCCTCGCGGACAGCGGGGCGTCGCGGTACGCGCGTGCCGAGTGCGTTTTGTACTCGACCCGGGAACACCTGGGGATCGAGGCCGCCATCACGGCGGCCGCCCGCGACCGCACCGCCCACGCCCTCCCCGTGGAGGACGTCGAGCGCGCCGTCGCCGGCATCGCGTTGTCTCCCGCCCAGGCCGAGGCCATCCGCGGCATCGCGACGGGTGGTCGTTTCGTCTCCGTGCTGGTGGGTCCAGCAGGGACAGGCAAAAGCTACACGATCGGACATTTGGCCCGGATGTGGGAGGCCGACGGGGGCACCGTGTTGGGCCTCGCGCCGGGGCAGCGGCAGGCCGACGTCCTGCGCGAGGAGGGTCTCGGCACTGTTGCCAACGTCCGCAAGATTCTGGACACCTATGAACGCATCGCCGCAGGTCAACGGGTCAGCGCGGAGGACCGGGAAACTCATCAGTTCCGCCGCGGTCAGCTCGTTGTCGTCGACGAGTCGGGTGCGGCGGGCACCGTCGACCAGCACGCCATTTTGGCGCACGCGTGGGAGGCCGGGGCCAAGGTGCTCCTCGCTGGCGACTGGGGGCAGACGACGTCCGTCGAGGCCGGAGGCATGTTCGGCCAACTCGCCCGCGACGAGCACGTCGACGTGTACGAGCTCGACGAGGTCAGGCGTTTCGAGAGCGCATGGGAGGGGCCGGCGAGTCTGCGTCTGCGTGCTGGTGACGCGAGCGTGCTCCGCGAGTACGACGCCCGAGGCCGGTTGCTGTGCGGCAGTGTCGAGGAGATGCGCGAGCGCGCCTATCGGGGGTGGCTCACCGACCATCTCGACGGGCACGAGTCCCTGCTCATCGTGTCGAGCAACGGCCTCGCGGCCGAACTCTCGGCCCGCGCGCGCGCCGATCTGGTCAGGTACGGGCTTGTGGAACCCGATGGGGTGCCGCTCGCGGACCAAATGACCGTGGCCGGCGTCGGCGACATCGTCCAGCTACGCGACATCAACCGCGCGATCCGGAGCGGCGACGGCCGCCACGTCGCCACGAACAGGGACGTCGTCACGGTCGCCGAGCGCCACGAGGACGGGGGGTTGCGGGTCAGCTACGACGACGGGTCGCAGATGGACTTGCCCGCGAGCTATGTGGCGGAGTACGTGACCCTCGCCTACGCGACCACCGTCAACGCGGCGCAGGGTCGCACCGTGTGGAGCGGACACAACCTCGCCGGGGAGGGGGACACCCGCGAGCACTACTACACCGCGATGTCGCGCGGGAAGCGGCGCAACAGCTCGTACCTTGCGTTGCAGGACGACCCGCAGGCGTGGATGCGCGACGTGCCCGGAGGGCTGGACCCGGGGGATCCCCGCATGCCCGAGCAGTACGCCGTGCTGACCGGGATCCTCTCGCGGAGCGAGGCCGAGCAGACCGCGACCGAGACCATGCGCGCACGCCAGGACCTCGCCGAGTCGCTCGCCACGCTCGCCCCCCAGTGGGGGGACGTGGTCGAGGAGCACGACGCCGCCCGGTTCGGCCGGATTTTGCTGGCCGAGCTCGGCCCCGAGCAGTACGCCCGCCTCCGTGACGAGGCCGCGTACGGGTCGCTGGTGCGTCTGGCGCGCCAGGTGGGGGAATCGGGCCGTTGGGATCCCGCCGAGATGCTCGCGAGCGTCATCCGCGGCCGGGGCATGGACGGAGTGGAGAGCATTGGCAGGGTGGTGCACTGGCGCATGTCCGAGGAGATCACGCAGCGGTCCGCCCGCGCCGCGCAGATCGACGCGCACGAGGCTGCGGGCGCGGAGGAGACGCAGATCGAACGCGTCGACCAGGCCCTCGCCCCCGTCCAGGGGATCGACCTCGCCCTCGGATGGGACGACCAGGGCCGACCCACCGAGGAGGCCGAGCGCCGGGCCCTCGCCCAGGTCGAGGCCATGCAGCAGGTCGAGGTACTGCATCTCGGACAGGGCGACGAGGTTCGCTCCCGGCAGGCCGAGGCCGAGCGGCAGCGTGTCGAGGCCCGCGCGGACTACCTCTCGCGCACCCCCGAGACGCTGACTGGCCCGGTCGGATGGTGGGCCCGACAGGTGGCCCGCGTGATGGACCACCGCGTCGAGCGTCTGGGCGAGCGGATGACGGACGCACCGCCCGCGTGGGCGATCGAGCGTCTCGGCCAGGTCCCCGAGGACCCACTCGCGCGCCGCGACTGGACGAAGGCCGCCGGCCTCGCCCAGGCGTACCGCGAGGCCCACGGCTACGAAGACCCCGGGGCCGCGATCGGGCCGATCCCGCCGCCCGGATCCGTCGACGCCCGCCACGCGTGGGAACGCGCCGCCCGCGCCCTGGGCATCGACCTCCACGCGGACGCCGCCGCCGCGCCCGACGCGGACCTCCGTCGCCGGGTCGCCGACTACGAGCGCGAGGAGCAGTGGGCCCCGCAGCACGTCGGCGAGCGACTCAAGGACGCGCACCTGACCCGCGAGCACTGGCGCGGCGAGATGGTGGTCGCGCGCGCCGAGGCCGCCCAGGCCGACCCCGCCCGCCGGGCCGAACTCGCCCTACTCGCCGACGGGTACGAGCTGCTGGCACTGGCCTCCGGTGAGGCCGCCGAAACGCTGGAGAGCGCCCACGCGGTGCGCGCGGCGTGGTACGACCACACCGAGGACGCGCGCCAGGCCGCCCGCGCGGCGCGGGACGAGCTCGCCCGCCGTGCCCCGGAGGCCGGGTCCGAACCGGCCGAGCCCATCGGACCGGCCGATGCCGCGCGGACGGGGCACAGCATCGAGGACGAACCCGAGTGGACCCTCGAACCGGCCGAACCCACGCGGGCCGGGCACCGCATCGAGGACGAACCCGAGTGGACCCTCGCCGAGGTGACCGACGCCGCCGAGCGCGCCGAGGAGATCCTCGCCGAGCGCGCACGGGCACAGCGCGCCCAGGAGGAGGCCGACCGCGACCGCCGCGACGCGGACCACATCGAGGCCCAGGCCATCGAGTACGAGGACGCCGAGCACCATCTCTGACCAGGAGGCCACGCGTTGACCAGCCCATGGACGCCGGACCCGCGCCCGCCCCGGCCGACGACACCGCCCCCGCGGCCGCCCGGCCCGCCCTTGCCCGACGACCCCGCGCGAACCGCCCGCAGCCGGGCCGACGTCGAGCACCTGCTCGACGACGCCCTCGCCGCCGCCGACGAGGACGACCCCGCCCTCCCCCACTTCGTGAGCGACCCCAGAGCCGGCCTCGCCGGCGTGATCGCCACCGTCGAGTGGGTGCTCGGACACACCCACGCGACCCCGATCACGGGCGACCACACCCCGGTGACCGTGCGGGTATGGAGCCGCGAGCGCGGCCGCGCGCTGGACGTGATCGAGGGAGCGAGCGGGCGCATCCGCGGTATCACCGACGACTACGCCGCATTCGTGAAGCGCACCTTGGATTGGATCGGCATCCCGTCCGCGAACCGGCCCCTGTAGCCCGGCAATTCACCCCGGCCGCAGGTCGGGGCGCACGCGCGCAGGGCCCCACCGCCGAGGCGATGGGGCCCTGCAACGCGTGTGGATCAGCCTCAGGGAGCGTCGGGACGTTCCGCGAGATCGGCCATGACCCAGTCTCCGAATCCCGTCGCATCGAGCTCGACGAGCGCGGGCAGCCGCTCCGTGTGCCGGAAATTGTCGGTGCGGCACCGCTGGAGGAGGGTCTCCACCCGCCGCAGGCAGCCCGGGAGCCACCGGTCGAGCCACTCGATCGCCCCCGGGGGCGCCGAGTCCGCCAGCCCGAACGCCCGCGTCCAGGCCGCCATCAGGGCCGACAGTTCCTCGACGACGTCCGTGTGCTTGTACCAGCACGGCGCCAGCGCCGCCCGACTCGTCGGATAACGCTCCTGGAGTACGTCCCGCACCCACGCTGACAGGGCCGCCCACGCCTCCGCCGCCTTGTCGGCGTCCATCGTGGCCCACGACCACACCGGCACCGGAGGCTCTTTCGGTTCCTCCGTCACGCGCTTGAGGCGTTTCCCGACGTCGAGGACCGTCGCCTCGACCTCGCCCAGTCGTTCGGACTGGGCTTTCATCGCCTCGCCCTGCTTGCCGACCTCCGCACTGAGCGCGGAGAGCATCGACAGCATCGGATCCCGAGGAGTGGTCACGAGGCGTCCTCCGTGTCATCGGCGGCCGGGACCACGTAGAGCCGAGGAGGCCAGCCCTCCGCGGCCTCCACAGGCCCCGCCGGGGGGAAGAGCGGCACCGGCGGCACCGGAGCCGGCGGTGTGGATCCGACGCCGGCCGGTGCCGTGGGCACCTCCCACCCCGTCCCGGCCGCACGCGGCGCAACCGTGGGCATCGGCGGGACGGCGGGCGCCGAGGGAGCCGCAGCGGGAGGAGCGACCGGTGATGCGGGCGACGCCGTTGCGTCGGTCGGCACGTCGTCCTCCGGCCATTCGTCCCACGTGTAATCCCCCGGGGCCGGTTCCGGCACCGGAACCGGCCCCGGCAGGGCCTTTTTGCCCCTGACGTCCGGCCGATCCCATACCGGGGTATAGCGCATGAGCACGGGTCGCAGGCCCCGGACCGCGAGGTACAGGGCCTCGCCCGGCCGCTGCTCGCGGATATCGGCCTGAGACATCACCGGCACCATCCGCGTCGAGCGCGTCACGGTGACCCCGCTCGGCCCGGTCGCCCGAGTCTCGACGACGTCCTCGCGCTCACCGCACAGGTTCGAGATCTCTTTCAGGTGCTCGCCGACGGAGAGGCCCCCCAGGATGTACTTCGCCAGGTTGCCCCAGATCGTTTGTCCGGCCAGGTTGCCCCACCGGTTGTAGAGCTGGGACATCGACTGCATGGCCACGATCATGCCGATGTTTTTCCCGCGCGAGTCCGAACTCCAGGTCTCCAGTGGCACGGGGCAGATGAGCGCCGCCTCATCCAGGACCATGCGCAACGGCGGATCGAGTCGGCCCGTCGGTGCGTACGAGGCCAGCTCCGAGGCCCGATCGTGAATCTCCCCCACCAGGCAACTGAACAGCGGCCCGATTCCGCCGTGTTTCGTCGTCTTTCCGAGCATGTACAGAGTGCTCGGTCCGGAGAGGAACGCGTCGACGTCGAACGGCCGAGCGCCGGGCGCGTGCGCCCGGTCGATCATCTCGGCGACCCGAGGACGACCCAGGCACATGAACGTCATCGACAGGGTGCTGAACACGTTTTCCCAGGTCGTCGGCTTGCCCTTGACGATCTGCGCCTGTACCAGGTCATCCAGCCAGCCACCTTGTGGCAACCGGTCCTCATGCTCGCGCATGATCTCGATCGCGGTGAGATCAGCCTGATTCTTCGACCACTTGGCGACGTCGTGCAGGGTCCGACCGTCCACGTCCGCCGCCCACAGGAACGCTTTCAGGACCTTGAAACTGTTCCCCTCCCAAAATTGCCGGTTCTCCGTGCCGGCGGTGCCGTCACTGCCGGCGAGGAGATGCCCCGCGCGCCGGATCGCGACCTCCGGATCGGCACACCCCGGCACCGGATCCCAATCGATCGTGCTCTCACGCCCGGCCAGGCCGTCGGGGTTGAACAGCCAGACGGGCCCGCGTTCGGCCCGAAGCGCCTCCGTGTGCTGCAACACGTCGACCTTTGTCGACGTCACGACCGCCGGGCCGGGCGCGTCGATGATGACGTGGCCGAGGTACGCCGTCTTGCCGCCCCCGGGTGGCGCCACCATCAGGAGACTGTCCTCGCAGGCCAGATACGCTTGCCACTTTTGCCCCATTGGTGTGCCCAGCCAGGAGCCGAGGTCCAACGGATCCACCCGTCGCGGACGCACGCCCGCCAGCGACGGCCGCAGATCGTGACGCCGGCCGATCAACGCCCCCGCCGACAACGCCCGTTCCATGGACCGCCGCGACGCGAACCCGTCACCGGTGTCGCCACCCGCGCGGCGAATCCGCCCGTGCGTGTAGATCGCCGCGAGCCCCAGGCCCGCCCCGATCGCCAACGCCCCGGTGACGGAGCCATACCCGATCGACCCGAACGGGTCGCCGCCGTCCGCCGGGGACGCGGTCCACGCCGCGGCGGGCACCGCCGCCGCGTAGTGGACGCTGTGCCACCGCGGCCCGCGCCCCGACCCCTCCGTGCGCCGGCTCCATCTACTCTGCTCACTACGTGATGCCATCGAGACTCAACCTCTCGTGTGGTGCACGAGCCCCCCGCGCGGTGCTTCAGACCACCGCGCCGGGGGCGCTTGCGTGCTCGGTACGGCGATCAGGCGATCACCGTAGCCCGGACCGCCCGCAGACGGCCGGGGGATTGCGGCCCGCTCCCGGCAGGTCGCCGAGGGCCGGCCGGCAGACACCGGCAGACGTTCGGGGCTGGGGCCGGGGGGCGCGGGGGGCGCCGGCAGATGTCGCCCCCGCATCGTTACGACCCGGCGCGCTGCCTCGCGATGACCAACTCGCCCGAGGCCGCCGGACCGTGCTCAGCCGGAGAGTTCGGCGACGCGTTGGCAGACTCCGGGGGTTGTGGCAGGTCCACCGGCAGACCCTCCCCGGGGGGCGGGGGGGCGACGGCAGGGGCACCGGAGGACTCGCGCCGCGCCGCGAGCTGTCGCGCCCGAGCCTCGCGAAAATGCTTGAGCCAGTCGGAGCCTGACCGGGGGGATCGCCCTGCGAACGCGGCGAGTTCGGCCGCCGTCGGCTCGACCCGGCCGGCGTCCAGTTCCGAGACGTAGTATTCCCAACCGAGCGTCTTCTCCTCCGACTGCCAGGTGATCTCGCGCCGACCGGAGGCGTCGACGACCTCGCCCACGTCCTCGCGCAGGTGACCCAGCAGGGCCGCCAACTCGGCCGCCTCGCGCCGCGCGGCACGCGCCTGCTCGGCCTGCTCCCGGGCCTCCCTCTCGGCCGCCTCGCGCTGGGCCCGCGCCTGCTCGGCCGCCCGTTCGTCCGCCTCGCGCCGCTCGCGCAGCGCCTCCAGCTCGGCCCCCAGTTGCTCGACCGCGTTCTCCGACCGCCGCCGCCGTTCGTCTGCCTCGCGCCGCTCGCGCACCGCCTCCGCGCGCTCGACCTGCGCCTGCTCCGCTGCCGTGCGGATCCGTTCCAGTTCCGCCGCGGCCTCACGCTCGTGCCGCGTGACGACCGCGCCGCGCGCCTCCAGCTCGCGCAACCTCGCCTGTTCCGCGTCGGCCCGTTCGGCTGCCTGCCGCGCGTCTGCCGCCGTCTGCTCCAGATCCCCCAGCTCTGCCGCGAGCCGTGCCCGCTCCTGGCGTGCGTCCTGTGCCACCCGCTCGACCTCGCGAAGTTCCGCCGCTGCGTGGTCGCGTGCCCGCTCGGCGTCCTCGCGTGCCCGCTCGGCGTCGGTCTGCACGGCGGCCGCTTGTTCGGCTGCCTGCCGCGCGTCTGCCGCCGCCTGCTTCAGATCCCCCAGCTCTGCCGCGAGCCGTGCCCGCTCGGCCTCCGTGGTGGCCGCCGTCTCCCCCGCCGTCGACATCTCGGCGACCGCGTGGTCGCGTGCCCGCTCGGCGTCCTCGCGTGCCCGCTCGGCGTCGGTCTGCTCGGCGGCCGCTTGTTCGGCTGCCTGCCGCGCGTCTGCCGCCGCCTGCTTCAGATCCCCCAGCTCTGCCACCGCGGACTCCAGCCGCTCACGTGCGATCACGGCCAGCCGCGCCACCTGCTCGCGTTCCTCGTACGTCTCCGCCCGCAGCCGCTCCGCGTCCGAGAGGGCGACGTCCGTGCGTGCCCGCTCCACGGCGGTGGTGATTTGCAGTTCGTCCGCGATGCGCTCCAGTTCCGCCGGCCGCTCGTACGGCTGGAGAGCCAGCTCCGGCAGCCTCACCCGTGCCGCGACCCGCTGGAAAACGGCGATGGTCTGGTCACGATCGGGCCCCACGTCGGCGAGATCCATTGCCCGTTCGGCCCGCGCGATCGACCGTTCGACATCCTTCGCCAGCGCGGCCCGCTTGCGCGCCGTGCCCCGGGACTGGTCGGCCTCCGCCTTCTCCTGCGCGAGCAGCACCACGCGGAGCCGGTAGATCAACAGGGCCGCCCGACTCGCGAGTTGAGCCCGCTCGATCTCCCCCTCCGCCCCAGCCCGAGCATCCAGGGACAACCGGGTGAACAACCAGGCCCAAAACGTCCGCCAACCGAGTTCCAGCAGCTTGAACGGGCCGGGCCGGCCCGTATCGGTCGCCTTGCTGCCGTCCGCGTACAGGATCGAGGCCAGTTGCAGCGCGATCAGCCGCGCCGACAGGACCGGGATCGCCGCGAGGATGATCGCCGCGCCCATCGAGTCGGCATGCCAGGCGTTCATGCCGGCGCTGAACGCCACCAACGTCCACGTGAGTTGCTGCATGCGTCGCAGTTGGGCAGACCAGCCCAGCCCGGCCCGCGCCACGGCCCCGCGATGCAGCAGCCAAAAGAGAGTGACCTCCGCCGCGTCGAAAACGCCGATGAATCCCACGCACAGCACCAGCGGGAGGCCGACTTGTTCCGAGGCCACACCCCACAGGCCGTAGACGCTCACCGACACACCGCCCAGGGCCGGCACCACCTGAGCGCCGAACCCGGTCGGCGTGGTCGGAGCCTGCTCACCGGTGGCGAGGGCGATCTCCAACGCGAGGGCCTGCTCCTCCCGACGCCGCTCGCGCTGCCGGGTTCGGATCCCCGTGACAATCCTGTACACCAGGACCAGGACCACGGCCGTCAGCAGCGCGCCGCCGACGACGAGGGACCACTCGGGAGCGTCGCGCAGGGTATCCCGCACCCCGTTGGTGACGTCGGTCATCGCCGCGCCCCCGCTTCCGGGTGCGGTCCCGTGACCGGTTCCGGCCGTGTATGCGAGCGCGTGAGCGCTCTACCCTGGGTGGAACACATCGGTTTCTCCTAAGTGCCGTGGTGTCCGCCCCGGCCGCTCTGACCAGCGGTTCGGGGCGTTTTGATGTCCGGATGCGCAAGAGTCACGCAGTCACCGGCTCTTGAAGTCCGAGACTCTTGATGTCCAAGAAGTGCGAACTACGGATCTTCAGGACTCTTGATCCTTGCGGGATTCGGCGTCGAGGGCCGTGTCGAGCGCCCGCCGGTAGTTGTCGAGGAGTTCCGCCTCCGTGTCGCCAACCAAGAGATGTTGGTGTGCGAGAGCCGTATCGATCGCCACACGGATGATGGTGTTCGCGGTGAGACGCTCGGTTTTGGTGGTTCGACCCGCTTGCAACTCGCGTGCGAGGAGATCCAGCTCGATCACTTGGTCCTCGCGCAGTTGCACATACTTCAAGCTCTTTGTCCGCTTGCCTGCTGCGATGGCCTTTCGGGCCGCCGGGCTGCGTTTGGGTCGGGCGGACTCGCGAGCCGGAGGGCTTTTTTCCGGGGCCGGTGTTGCCGGCCCGCCGCCCGACGGTGCTTGCGCGTGTGCGGCGGGGGCGGGGTCGGATTCTCGCGGTGCGGCGGAGGCCACTACGAGCGCCTGATAATCCAACGGCTGATTCTGGGTCATGTCGCGGCCCGTCGCGGAACGCGGTCTTCCTGACCCAGTCGCACGAGGATTTCGTCGACGAGGTTGTACGCGTCTTCGCGAGCCTTGTCCCAGTTTTGGCCCGTTCCCTCCGTGATGGGGGTTCCGATGGCCCCCGCGTACGCGTGTGCCTGATAGCCCCGCACGTGGGTTTTCGCCGTTGGGATCCCGACGACGTCAAGCCCGGCATGGATCTTCGCAGCCCGCCCCTTTTGGGCGTGGGTAACCCGGTTCATGACGACCATGAAGGGTCGCCCGCTGGGCACGACATAGGTACGCAGCGAAGACATGACCGCCTTGGTTTCAAGATCTTCGGCGACCATGGGCACGACGATGAGATCCCCGTCGCACGTGACCTTGAGCTTTTCCAGGTCCCGATCCGGGGCGTTGTCCAAGACGATGAAGCGGTACCCGCGAATGGCCCTGAGTTTGGCCAGCTTCGCAGGATCCTCTTCCATCGTCAGGTCGTACGTCGCCTCGACGGTGAGCTGCTTGTGCAGTTCCGAGCTCGATCCGTCCGTCTGCCGGCCGTCCGCGTCGACGAGAAGGGTTCGACCCACTTTCCCGAGCATCCAGGCCAACAGGGCGGAGAGCGTGGATTTGCCCAGGCCACCCTTTCCGCCCCACACGCTGATCACCAACGGTGGCCCCTCCCACGGTTCATGAGCTCTCATGCCGCGCACCTTCCTTTCGACCCCGGCGTGCCGGCCACTGTTGACCGAGCCTTGAGGTTCCGGACCCCAAACATTCCAGACTCTTGCAGATCCGGAGTACGCGACATACAGGGATCACGTTTGCAAGAGTCGTGATCACCGAGACAACGATACTCCCAAAGTCTTGAAGTTCAAGACTCATGATGTTTCAGAGTCTTGAAGTTCAAGACTCTGAAGGTTAATGTGTGCGGAGACGACGAGAGGGCCGGGCTTGCCGGCCCGACCCTCTCCGGCCCGTGTGCGGTTGGAGCCGCACGCAGACCCAGGACAACCCCTGTGATGGAGGGAATGCCCATGTCTCATCGTGTCATCATCCCCGGCCCGCGCCGCCCCGGCCCCGACCGGCCGCCGTCGATCCCGCCGCAGCGCCCCGGCGCGACCGTCTGCACCTATGCCCCCTGCGACGAGGGGCGCGTGCCCCTCCGCGTCGAGGGTGTCGTCGAGTGGCACCCGTGCCCGCAGTGCCGGCGGTGAGCACGCCCACCGCCACCGCCCGGACGTGCCCGACGTGCGAGGGCCAGCGGCGGATGCCCGTGACGTACCCGCACACCGCGGACGACGGTCACGTGTGGATCGAGCGCCGCACCGAGCCGTGCGGCACGTGCGGCGGCAGCGGCCTCAGCCCGCAATAGCACCACCTCCCCCATGATTCGGCCCGACGGGTCGCGCGGTGATGCCGCGCGGCCCGTGCCGGGCCCTGCCCGGAGGACGACACGATGAACGACCACCCCAACCCCCACCCGGACCCGGACCCGGACCCGCGAGCGGATCGGGCCGGCGACCTCGCGGCCGCCGATCGCCGCGAGGTTCTGATCGCGTGGTGCTGGCGGATCGACGCCCTGCTCGATCTGCCGTTGCCCGCCGTCCGGCGTCCGTGATGGAGCCCCAGACGCCCGAGATTCGGGCGGAACGCGCGGTGCTGGGTGCCGCCCTGCTCGCCCCCCACCAGGTCGAGCGCCTGACCCCGTGGGTCACCCCAGGCTGCTTTCGGCAGCAGCATCACGCCGATGTGTGGCGCGCGATGACGCGTATCGGCGGTACCGGCCACCGCGACCGGTACCCCGACGTGGTGCTGAACGCGTTGCGCGAGGCCGGCTACCCCGAGCACACCCACGGAGGCCCGCGTCTGCACTCCTACATGCAGGCGTGCCCGCGCCCGGGGCACGCCCCGCTGTACGGGGGCATGGTTGTGGAGGCCGCGATGCACCGGGCGATGACCTACCACGGGCGGCACCTACAGCAGGTGGCCGCGAGCGCCCGGCCGGCCACGGTCGAACTCGACATGCGCGAGGTCGAGGCGACGGCCGGGCGAGTGGCCGGCCTCGCCCCCGCGTGGCAGGCCGTCCCCGCACCCGTCCGCGACCGGCTGGACCCGGCCGACGCCACACGCCCGATCGCGTGGCCGGACACTCCCCAACTCACCCGCACGCACGCCGACCCGGAGGCCGAGCGCGCGTTCCTGTCGGGCGTGCTCGCCGATCCGACCGCCGCACGCGAGTACGCGTGGATCCGCCCCGCCGATTTCGGTCGACCCGAGCACGCGGCCGCCTGGACCGCGATCGGGGAACTCACCCGCGCGGACGTACCGATCGATCCGATCACGGTGGCGTGGCAGCTCACCCGACACGGTCCGGTCGCGGCTCCCCTCGCCAGCGAGGACCTGCTCGCGTGGGCCCGCGAGGGCACCCGCCCCGGCGCCCATCTCGGCGCCGTGGCGGTGGCCACCGGCGCCGCGCTCGATCGCGTCGACCTCGCCGGCCGCCGTCTGGAGACGCTCGGCCTCGCCGACGCCGTGCCGCCCTCGCGCCTGCTCGCCGAGGCGACCTGCAGCATCGGCCCGGCCGCGCGCGACGTCGAGCACCTCGCCGAGCACCTGACGATCCGCGAGATCGCCCCGCACCCCGACACGCCCGCGCTCCTCGCCCCGGCCCGCCGCGAGATCCAGGCCCCGCCGTGGAGCGTGCGCGACGGACCCGAACACCCCGCCCCGGAACACGACATCGACGACGACATCGACATCTAGGAGCATCGTGGCCCGCTACATCGTGTACACCGCCGCACTCACGGCCAGCATCACCGCCGCCGACGAGCACGACCTCGCCCAGGGCCCCACCGGCACCGGGTGGCCCGGTCAGATCCGGTGCGTCAGCTACCCCGACGGCCCGATCACCCTCGCCGCCGGACACGCCGCCTGTCTGGCCGCCGTCGACCACGCCCCCGACTCGCGCGGGGTGATCGCCCGCGTGATCACCACCGACCCCCGAATGTCGATCGCGATCTACTCGCGCGATCTGCCCGCGCGGCTGGTCACGCTCGCCCGCGCGCACGTCACCGGGGCCCGCGACGTGCGCGACCTCGCCGGTACCGAGATCCACACCCCCGCGCCCGACCGTCTGCCCGCCCGCGACGCGTCGATCGCGGTGTGGAGCGCGTACCGCACGTACGCGGCCCGCCCCGACGCTGGCACCGCCACGACCCTCGCCCGCGCTGCGCACGCACTCCTGCTCGGTCGGCCGCCCCGCCGGGTGGGGCCCACCCCCGAACCCGTCGCGCTCGATCCGGACTGCTCGGTACGGACCGCCGTGCACGAGGTGATCCTCGCCGCCGACGTCGCCGGCCTCGCCGCCCCCGAGCAGACCGGCCCGGCCCTCGCCGAGCTGCTGCTCGCGCTCGGCATCACCACCGCCACCCGAGCCGCCTGACCCACGAATCGCCGCACGGCGCGGACCGAACGGCCGGCCCGCGCCCGTGCTCACACCCCATCACCACGCCGCCCGGCGCCGCGTGGCGTGCCGGAAACGTGAAACAACTCCCCGTGACGACATCGGCTGGCTAGCGTGGCCGGGGTCCGCACAGGACCACCCCGGGGGGACCGATGAGCCGCACGCACGGAGACGGAGCCGGAGCGTCCGCCGTACGCCAGGCCGACACCATCCGCCGCACGCACCGACAGGAGCGGCACCGCCTCGCCCGCCGAAGAGCCCCGCTCATCGCGGCCGCCGCGGCCGCCGCCGGCGGGGCGATGGCCGCCGCCACCCACGCCCCGACCGCCGGCGCGGCAACCGCACTCGTGGTCACCGCGTGGTGTCTGCGCCGGACGTACACCCGCTCGACCACGGCGGACCGGTGGGAGCGCGGAGCCCGCGGCGAACGCCGCACCGCCCGCTCGCTCGACCTCGCGCGCGGATGGATCGCCCTTCACGACCGCGCCATCCCCGGCAGCCGCGCCAACCTCGACCACCTGGTGATCGGGCCGGCCGGCGTGCTGTACGTGGACACCAAGAATTGGACGAGCCCCCGCTCGCGCGCCCGGATCGAGGGCGGCCGGCTGTCCTACGGCCGCTACGACCAGACCCGCGCCGTCGCCTCCGTCATGTGGGAGGCGAGCCGCGTCCAGGCCGCGCTAGGGGTGCCGGTGCGCGCGATCATCAGCGTGCACGGGCAACCGCATCTGCCCCGGGCCGGAACCCTCGTGGACACGGTGACCGTCCTCCCCGCCCCGGCCCTGCGCGAGTGGCTGCGGTGCCAACCCCGCCGCCACGACGAGCACCAGGTCCAGGCCCTCGCCGCACGCGCCGACCGCGCGTTCCCCCCGTACCGCACCCGATAACGGGCCGAAGCACCCATCACGAGAGGACGCTCCGCCATGACCACCCACGGACTCCTCACCGCAGGGGTGACCGATCGCGCGTGCCGATGCCCCGCCCGCGCCGTCAGCGGGGCATCGGCACGCGCGGCCGCCGACGCGGCCCGGCATCACGCGGCGGTCGGGACCTCGCGACCGACGTCGACCAGGACACCGGCCGGCACTCCCTCGCGTACCCACACCTGCTCCGGGACGGGGCACCCGTGCTCGCGCACCAGATTCCTCGCGGCGGACGGCTCGATCGTGATCCCCAGGTACGCGGTCGGGTCGGTCCAGGTGGGATCCACGACAGTGCCGTCCTTGCGCACACACCAGGCGTGCCGCTCGGCGCCCAGGCCGGACCACGCCCAGCCCTGCGCGTAGAACAGGCCGGAGCGGGCCGACAGTTCGGCCGTGTTGCGGTAGCAACGACCGGCCTCGCCGCGCTCCAGATCCGCCGGAGACGGCGCCCAGGTGTGCAGCCGCCCCACGTCCAGGATCATCGCCCACGGGCAGGTGTACGCCCCTCCCGGGCCGCCGAGCGGACGCCTCTCGCCCACGCGCGCCCAGGCCCGGATGTCGTCGACGAGCCACCGCTCGCGCTCCACCATCGTCCCCGTCATCCCCACAGACTACGGCCCCCGGAGGGAACCCCCGGGGGCCGTCGGGCACTTCGCCGGACTCCTAGGCGCCGGGCGGCAGGGCGCGCCGGGCGCGCGGCCGCCGCCGGGGCACCGGGGCCGTGACGACCTCCGCGTCGATGACCACGTCGTCACCCGGGCCGGCCGTGTCGCCGTCCGCGGGGGCGATGTCGACGTACACGCGTGCCCCGGTGCCGCGCCGGGAGAGCGTCTCGGCGTCGCCGTGGCGCAACGTCTGCGAGTGCCGCACCAGTTCGAGGAGTTCGCGAGCGACCACCTGCACCCGTTCGGCATCGCTGCCCATGATCCGTACCTGCACCATCGTCATGCCTCCGTCGTCAGTCGGTTCGGGATGCGGCGGACGCCGGCCACGCCGGCGACCAGGCGCCCGCCCGCGGCCGCCGTCCGCAGCGCGGCAGCCCGCGCGAGGGGGTTCTCGCCCACGTCGGCGAGCGCGGCCGGGCCCAGGTAGAGCACGCAGCCGCCGACCCGCTCGGCCGCCGCAGTCCATCCGTCCGGCAGGACGAGGGAGCCCTCGCCGAGCCGCTCGGCCCGCACGTCGAGGATCACCAGCAGCGGCGGATCGTGTGCGTCGTCGACCAGGACGAGCCAGCCCGGCCGGGCACGCGGCGGATCCGCCCCCAGCCCCGCCACGAGCTCGGCCCCGTCGGCGAGAGCACCGAGCACGAGCACGTCCGCGTGCTCGCTCCCCGGGCCGTCGCAGGTCACCACCGGCCGCAGCGTCTCGCACGCCAGCACCGGCACCACATGCGAACCGTAGGACACGAGCAGGGCGGTGAACGCCAGCGCGACACCGTCCGCGCGTGCCGCGTCGGCCGCGCCCGGCACCTCCACCACGGCGGACGCCGCACACCAGGCGTGCACCCAGGCGAGCCGCCGATACGAGCCGTCCACGACGAGGACCACGTGCACCACCGGCACGCCCGCCACCTCGCGCCCGCAGACCGCGCACCCCTGATCGGCCGGCACACGCTCGGCCAGCGCCAGGCCCTCCGGACCCAGCAGCGCGCCCACCTCCGGGGCGACGACCACCGCGGTCATCGCACCGGCCCCGTCGACGCGTCGAGCCCGGTCGCGTGCACATTGGAGACCGCGCACCACGGCAGGGCCCACCCCGGGCGCACGAGCCGGGCACGCCGTTCCCGGGCGATCGGATCCGGTGCCCCGGCGGCCGGCGCCGCGACCCCGTGATCCGTGTACTCCGTGCCCCTCACGCCGGGCCCTCCGGATCGGGCATGCCGTCGGGACGGCACCACACCGGCAGCGACACCGCGCCGGGCACGGCCGGATCCGGCACCGGCGACGGGTCGGTGTCCACGGCGACGACGCCCAGCATGCGCAGCATGGCGTGCAGCCGCAGCGCGGCCGCCTCGTCGCCGCGGATGTCGACGAGCATCGCCCCCCGCGCGGACGCCAGCCACGCCCGCGCGTCGGCGGGCACCTCGCGGTCCTCCGCCATGCGCACGGCCAGCGAGACCATGCGATCGGCGCGCCCCGGATCCAGGCACGTCGACACCGCGCGGCCCCGGACGTCGACCAGGCTGCGCCAGGCGACCACCCGCTCGCGCATCCCGCTCCCCAGCCACCCGACCTCGCCGCCCCCGTCCGCGATCCACCCGGCGAGGGCCTGTGCGTGCTCGGGACACCACGTGATCAGCTTGCGGCCCTGGAGGGTTCGCACGAGCTTGGGCAGCGCGCGATCCAGCGGCACGGGCCAGTCGGCGGCCGCCGGATCCTGCGAGCGCGGCCCGGCCAGGCGCACCCGCTCGCGCAGCAGCCGCCTCCCCGCCGCGTCCGCCGCGGTGATCGCGACGCCGGCCGGCGGCCGCCGCCGACCGTTGGGCCCGCGCGTGCGCTCCGGGTATTCCAGGTACACCCACACGCTCGCCGGATCCGCCACCGCGCCACGGGCCCACACGAGTTGCCTCGCGCGCGCCTCGCGCGTCCCTGCCTGCTCGGCAGCGATCCGCGCCACGCGCGCACACGCGGGGCATCGTCCCACCCCGTCGCGGACCTTGACGGGCCGCTCCGTCCGGGCACCGCATTCCGCGCACACGTACGCATCCGAGGACCTGCTCGCCGTCGAGCGCGTGGGAGTCGACGCCCGCACGTCGTACAGATCGAAGAGCTCCGCGTGCCGTCGCGCCCAATCCTTTGCCCACACCCGGCCCGCCAGGGTCTGGCACGGCTTTCGGGGCAGGTCGAGTTCCGCGTGCTGTGTCTGCGTGAGCAGGTATTCGGGGACGTCGTCCCAGTCCTGGTAGACCGGCACCGGCGCCGGCGAAGCGATTTCTTCGGTGGTCACCGCTGCTCGCCTCCGTCGCAGTCGGGACAGTCGACGACGTCCCACCCGATCGGGTAGGTCACGTCGCCGTCCGTCTCCATGACCGGTACGCGTACCTGCCCGTCCTCGCACCCGCAGTCGGCCGCCGACGCCCCCGCGCGATCCGGCAGTTGGCCCACGCGGCGTTTGTACAGGCTTACCGCGGCCTGTTCGCTCTCGTATCCGAGCCGCTCGGCCATCCCGCGCCAGCTCAGCATGTACCGGCCGTCCGCGTCCCTGTTCCTGGCCGCAGCCAGCAACGCGCCCTCATACGAGGCCAGTTGCGCGCGAGCCGTAACCACCTGCTCCAGACCATCGGCTATGTCCGCCGCGGACAGGCCCCGACCGTGGCCGCGTCTGGCGGACAGATCCAGCGTGCTCAGCACCCGCAGCATCAGGTACGGATCCCCGGCCGGGGGATCCCTGTCGGTGCCGTCCAGGTCCAAGGCGACCTGTCGCTCGATCTCCCGCCGAAACCGGGTCTGTAGGCGCATGAGCGCGGCGTATCCGCCATCGGCGGTACCACCCGGACTTTCGATATCGGTAGTCATGCAGGCACTCTAGGTGACCCAGTGGAATGCTGTCAGCACTTCACTTAGAGGGGAGTTGTGATTGCCGATCCGACCTCGCCACCGGGCCGAACGCGTCAGGGTGGAGACCGAACTCGACCTCGACGATGAGAGGACCCCTGCCCGTGACCGCCGGGGGGCCGCAGGCCCACCGACTACAGGAGACCCGACACCGAGGCAGGCAGACCATGCAGCACCCCGCACATGTCCGTGCGCACGGTGCACTCCCGGACAGGCCCGGCCACCAGGAGAGGACCCGCCTCGGGATGAGCGACCAGAATCGACCCCACCAGCGTTCCCGGCCCCGTTCGGCGCCCGTCCGCCCGTTGCATCCGCACCCAGTCGGGGATGGTCTCCTGGTACACCTGCGGATTCGCGCACTCTCTACCGCCGTGTGGCTCTTGGAGGTGCGAATGATGGTGGATTCCGCCGATCGCCAACGCCATGTGGACGTGCGGGGCGAGGTGCCCGAGTTCCGCCCACCTCTGCCCCTGCCACATCCGCCGGGGCCGGGCGGAGGCGACCAGCCGCAGCGCGATGGGGACGAGTCGGCCACTTTGCCCGCCGCCGGGCGCCCGTGCGTGGGAGGGCATTCGGCGGGACCGGAAATTCTCCGTGATCATGCGTTCCGTCGCGGCGAGCAGCTCGGCCGCGAGTACGTCGTCATCGGTCACGAGTCCACCCGGTAGGGATCCAGGCCGGAGAACCGCCCCGGCAGGGCGGCCAAGAGCGCGCACAGGTCGTCGTCGAGAGCGCACTCCGACACCGTGGCCGCCACGATGAGATGCCCGCCGCGTGGGGCGTGGACGAGCAGGGTCGCGCTCAGCGTGCCCCGCCCCCTGCGCGGCCCGTCCTGCCGCGCGAGCGTCTCCCAGATCGGCAGAGGACCGCGCGAGGAATCCGAGTCGGCCATGCACTCGTCTCCACCGTGCGGCTCTTGCAGCCCGGAGTGCGGCCCCAGCGCCCGCAGACTCAGGCCGGTTGCGAGTTGTCCCCGGAGCACGCCGTCCTCGACCCACGTCCCGCGCTCCCACACCCGGCAGGCCGGAGCCGCAGCGACCACGCGCACGACCGCGACCAGGTACAGCCCGCCGCATGGACCCCGTACCGGACCCTCGGGATCCGCCGCACGAACCATCCGCAGGGCGGACGCGAGCGCGTCCGCCCCGATCGCCGTCGTCGCGATCACGCCGCCCCCAACCCGCGCAGTCGGGCCACGTCGCGCGGGCGCGCCTGCCAGCGCACCGCCGACCCGGACACCGTCCGCACCGGCGGAGCGTCCGCCGCCCCGTGGACGAGCCCGTGCCGCCCGACGAGGACGAGCTCCAGCGCCATCCACGGCGCTGTCGTGCCGTACGAGGTGAGCGTTCGCGCGTCCGTGTACAACACGCCGCCCGGCCGGACCTGCGGATTGACCCGGTCCCAGAGTTGACCGTCGTCGGCCAGGGTCGGCCAGATTCCGAGACCACCGGTGTCGTGGGCATAATCGTGCCCCATGTAGCCGCAGCCCGGGGTGTACGGCGCCACTCGCGCCCACGGCAGGGATCCATCGTGCGCCAGCAGGCACACCACGACCACCGCGCGACGAGGATCGACCAGGAGCCCCGGCCCGTGGCCACGTTGGTGCATCGGCACCGTGGCGACGACGTTCCCGCCCGTGCACAGCAGGGTGCTTGCCACAATCCCCAGATCGCAGCCGAGGATCGCGCGGGGCAGGACCAGGGCGTGACGCCCGATCACCCGCTCGACCCATCGCGCATGTGTGACGTGCGGGTCGTCGACCCGTGCCGCGCCGGCCACGATTGCCCGGCCGTCCGCGACGATCCCCGCGTATCGCCGTGTCTCGTGTGCGGGATCGCACCACGCGTCCACCCCGTAGCCGCTCGCGCCCAGGGGCGACGCTGCCCGCAGCCCGCGATCGTGGCGGGCCGCGTACGGGGAATTCGGCGGACGTACCGGCAGGCAGTCCGAGACGATGACGCCCTCCATAGGCGCATCCGGTTGACCGTTCACCGCCGGACGTCGTACACCCGGGGGTCGGACGGGCAGGCCCTCCCGCGCTCTCAGCTCGACGGCATCCTCGCGGGGTACGTACGTGGTCATGCCCACCGCCACCCGCCTCGCCGCCCCGGGGACCGCGGCGCGGGCCGGGCCGGCGCGGGTCGCGTCGGGGGAGCCGACCAGTAGGACCCGACCGGCGGGCGCTCCGGTGCGGCCAGGGTTCGGGCACGATGCGGATGCGAGGGCAGGGCCGGCGCGGGATGCCGCGCGATGCGTTCGCCGAGCGCAATGACCAGTTCCCAGGCCAATTCGAGCGTCAGCTCAGCGCGGATGAGAATGCCGTCGTCATCCCGCGTCCACACGGTGATGGGCCGATCCGGATCGCCGGTATTCCCGGCGCCTACCTCCACCGGCATGAGTTCGCGCACGTGATCCTCCGAGGGACAGGCGTGGAGGGTGGAATCAGCCCGCGCGAATCGCTCGCACGGCCAGGTGTTCGAGCTGGCCCACCCTGTTGGAGTCCGGCCCGACCAGGAGGGGACACAGGTCGGGCCGGATGGGACGCCGGCCGTCCACAGGGGCGCGCGGACGGGCGGCAGTCGAGAGGCCATGGAACGGCCTATGACGACCCGGGCCGGCCCCCACGAGCGGGAATCCGCAGCAGGTACCCGAGCCTCTCGTACAGAACGGCGGCTTGGGCGCGAGTCAGGTGCTCGGAATCGACCACGCCGCTTTCGCGCCCCGTGCCGCGCATGTACGCGAACTGGATCACGATCGGTCGCTCTGAAGAGTCGACCGACTCGACCCGCACCTCGCCTACCTGCAACTTGTCCATACGACCGGCCTTCCCCGAGCCCGGTACCGGGAGAGGTATCTCGCTCGGCACGGACCGGGCCGCCACACCCAGTCAACGACCGGGTATCGCGAATCGGCAGGACGAAACCGCCGCTATCGCGTCGCAAGCGACCGGACGTTTTGACCACAGCTTTGCAAAGCGGATCGTTCCCGGGCCCGCCCCCGACTACGGTCGCCGGCATGCCACGCAACGACGCGCTCAGGGCGGCAATGGCCCGCCAAGGCTTGACACAGTCCGAATTAGCCGAGCGGCTCAACGACGAGTTGACCCGCATCACCGGCCGTCGGGGTTCGCTGTCCGAACGGACCGTCGGGCAATGGGCCCGAGGAGCCGCACGGTGGCCGCAGGAGCGTCAACGCCTCGCGTTGGAGGCAGTATTCGAGTGTCCGATTACGGAACTGGGATTCGTCCCCCGCTCCGCGGCTGCTCGAATGGAGGACGACGTGCAACGCCGCACGTTCATCGGTGCGAGTACGGCGGTGGCTGCCACACCTCTCGCGCCCATCGGCCGGCACACACTCGGCATGACCGACGTCGAGCGCCTACGAGGCGAACTCGATCGACTGGTCAGAGCGGACCATTTGCACGGCGGTACCACCACACTGGAGGCACGCGCACTCGAACTGTCGGCCCGAGCACTCGACGTCCAGCAGACCGGCAGCGCCACACAACGCGTACGCCGCGCGCTGTACGGAGTCGCCGCCGCGTACATGAGTACCGCGATGTGGGCGGCCGTCGACGCGCGCGAACTCGACCGGGCACAACAGCACTGGGAACGCGCCATGCCCCTCGCCGGCCTCGCCGGCGATCCGGCCGGGCAGTGGCGGACGTGGAGTCACGCGTCGATGCTCGCCCACCAACGCGGCCGCGTGGTCGACTCGTTGGCCGCTGCCGACGCGTCCCGAGCGTGTGCGATCACCCGGGCAGACCCGCTCTTTCGCAGCCTTAGCCTTGCTCGCCAGGGCGTCGCGCGTGCAACGCTCGGCGAGCACATCCCCACACTGCGACTGCTCGACCACGCACGCAACGCCATGGACCGGGTCGATCCCCACGCCGCGCGCCCAAGTTGGATCGAGTTCTACGACCGGGCCGAACTCTCTGGATTGGGCAGCGTGATGAACCTGCATCTCGGCGCCGCGAGAGAGGCCGAGAGCGAGGCGCATCGCGCCCTTGCCCTGCTCCAGCCCACATACCGACGCAACCGGAGTTACTACGTCACCCAACTCGCCCGCGCCCAACTCGCTCAGGGCGACATCGAGCAGGCCACCGCCACCGCCCGCACCATCGGTGACGCCCCGAGTCCTCGCACGCGTGAACTCCTGCACGCGTTCACCCGTGAACTGCTGACCCGGGCCCCCGGTGCGGGGCAGACTCGCGCGTGGCTCACCCACCAGCGCGACACCCGCCAGGAGTGACATATGGAGTTGCGACACCACAGGCTCGACGACCTCGACCAGGTCCGTCCGATTCTGTCCGCCATCTATGCCGAGGTGCACCCGGCCGACCCTGACATGCCGTTTCGCAGCGTCGAGCGGTTCGAGCAACGTCTCGCCGGCCACGCATCCGGCAACGATTGGCACGCCGTCATTGCCTACGACCAGGACAGGCCCGTGGGGTTCGTCTACGCCGCGCCGTTGGCCCCCACCTCGAAATGGTGGTCGTCCATGCTCACCGAGTTGCCCGAGGGGTACGTCGACGAGACCGGGCGCCGGACACTCGCGCTGTTCGAAATCATGCTCCTGGATACACACCGCGGCCGCGGACTCTCCCACCGGTTGCACGAGGCACTGCTCGCGGCCCGCACGGAGGAACGCGTAACCCTCCTGGTGGACCCCACCCACCCCTCAGTGGCCAGGCTCTATGAGGAATGGGGATACAAGCGCGTCGGCGATCAACAACCGTTTCCCGACGCTCCTGTATTCACGGTGATGGTCCGCGAACTCTCCTGATCCGGACGTGTCACACTCGAACACATGATCGAGTCGAGCGGGCCGGGTGCCGATAGCCTCCCCTGGGAGGGCGTGCCCCGGTTCGCTCGCGCGATGGCCGAGCAACGCGGCAGGGCCGCCGAGCCGGGCCCGCCGCCACTCGATCCGCGCATGGTCGAGCTGCTGTACGAGCTCTGCCCGCCCGGATACCGCAACCATGAGCTGTTGCGCCGCTATCCGGTGGTACTTGTTCGTATGGCGCGCCAGCACATCGAGGCATCCCTCGCCGCGCTCCGCGTGGGGTACAGCCGGGCCAGGCTCGACCTCCGGGATCACGTCCCCGTGCACGCCGTCGAGCCGATGCTCGCCATGTACGAGGCGATCGGTGCCGACCTGCACCAGGCCGCCGCGCGGGTTGTGGAGATCGAGCGCGCCATGCTGCGATCCGCCACCCCACCGGCCGGGCTGACCCGTACCCGGCCGACGCCCGCGCGTGGCACCATCGGGGGCATGGACAGCGGCCAGGAGCACGACGTCATCGAGCCCCGGTGGATCCCCGACGAGCTGCTCGACGAGCTGCTCGCCGACGCCGACGTGACGGGGGACCTCGCCGAGCTACGGGTCGCCGTGACCGACGAGCGGATCTACGCGCACGCCGTCCACGGCGACGCCGCCACCGGGTGAGCACTCCCCGGATTCCGGACGACCGCCCGTACGTCCTCACCGCCGACGGGTTGACCCGGATCAACCGCGAGGTCGGTGGCAAGGGCGAGGCCCGGCCGACCCTGCTCGCCGTGGCGATCACCTACGGGTCCGGCCGCGGCCTCACGCAGGAGCGCACCGACCCGATCGAGCGCGCCGCCGCGACACTGCACTGCGTGTGTCTACTCAGGCCGTACGTCGACCGCAACGCGCTGACGGCCTACATCGCGGCCCGCGTGATCCTGGGAGCCCACGGGCTCACCGTGCACGCCAGCGTCCACGAGGCCGAGGACATGCTCGCCGCCGTGAGCACACACCGCCTGGAGCTCCCCGGCATCCGCCGGTGGCTGCGCCGGCACACCCGCAGCCTGTAGCCCCTCCAGCAGATCCAGAGCGGGGCGGAGCACCGTCCCCCATCGATCGCTGATGCGCGCGAGCCGCGGGTCGACACACGCCCGCGTGACCCGAGCGGGCACCGGTCGTTGCGCCGGGCATGAACCGACCCCGGGCAGGTCAGCGCATCGCATACGCGATGGTGGGCACGATCCTGCTCGCCGGATGCGTCCAGGTCCACGGCCGCCCGACCCTTTCCCCCGCCTTGCCGGGCGATCCCGTGGCCGGGGTCGACGTCGAGCACCAGGTGCACACCGACCCCACCACGCCCGAGCCGGCCGATCCGATCCGGGACTTCGCCGGCGGAGACGACACGGCCGCCGAGCAGGCCGAGCCCGACGAGCCCGACGAGGCGGACGTCGCCGACGTCGACCGCCCACGCGAGCCACGCACCCACCCTGCCGGACCCGGCCCCCGCACGACGAGGCCCCGGTCGTCGAGCTCGCGCTCTACGACCGGGGCCACCGGTGTCGATCCCTGCCGCTACCTCGATCCCGGCACCACCGCCCACCGCGGCTGCCGGGCCCACGGATGAGCGCCCGCTAGATCGCCATCCCGTACACGATGGTGAACAGTGTCCCGAGCGATCCGATGATGAACACGCCGCTCAACCCGGCGATGATCAGTCCCTTGCCCTGTTCGGCGCCCATGCTGTCCCGCAGCGCGGTCGCGCCGATCCGTTGCTTTGCCGCACCCCAGATCGCGATGGCCAGGCACAGCAGCAGTGCCACCGCCATGATCACCTCGACCAGGATCCGCGCCTCCGCGCCCAGCCGCGCGAACGGGCCCCAGTTCGGGGCGATACCACCGATGATCGTATTGATGTCGCCGTTGCCGCCGTTACCTTCGGCAGATCGCATCCTTCACCCCTGGTGCGTCGTGACGTGTCGTTCCGTGTGCGTGCATACGTACGTCAGGTCGGTTTCGCCGACCCGCCACTGCCACCGCCCTTTGCCCCCACGCTCTTGGACGCGCGGGAGCTGTCCGCCGCGATGCCGGAGGCGAGCCCCGCCGATTGGGTGGTTTCCGTGGTGTGGTCGGTCTGGGTGCGGACGTTGTTTCCCCGCGCGCTGTCCGCCGCCATGCTCTGACGGATCATGCCGACGACGCCCCCACGGGGATTTCCCGAGCCCGGGATTCCGGCCGGAGTGGTCGCGGCCTTTCTCGCGTAATGCATCTGCGTCATTTCGTCACCTACGCTCGGTACCCACCGGTATATCGTCAGGCCCGACCAGACCGCGAGGCCCATAATTGTCAGACCGATGAGCAGACCGTCCACCGGCTCTTTTTGCTCGCCGCCGACCGCGACCCCCATCGCGAGAACCATGACGAGAATCGGTTTCGCCAGGAGAACCGCGACCATGGTCCCCGCCCACCGCCGTACGTGGGGCCACAGCGACCGATCCACGAGGCCGGCGAAAACGAGCGTTCCCAGGATTGCCCCCGTGTAGAGCATCGCCTCGCGCACGAGCAGTTCGACCCACAGGATCAGCGCCACCACCGCGGTGATGATCGACATGAGGACCAGCGTCATGGCGCCGCCGCCAAGGCCCGGTTGCGCGCCTCCGTCGGGCGTGAGTCCCGCGTCCACCCCGGTGAGGAAATTGTGGGTGTCGTTCGCGGTATTGGTCCCGATGGCCCCGGTGATCGAATCGACCAGGTTCACCAGGAGGTACAGGGCGAGCGGCGCGAACGCACTGACGACCACGGTGATCCACAGAAATCCGAACGCCTCGCCGAACGCCGTCAACGGCGGAACACCCTTCACGGCACGTTTCGCGACCGCGATCAACCACAGAATTATCGTCAGGAACGTCGACGCCGCGAAAGCCACCGCGTATTGCCGCAGAAATCCAGGATTCGTGAAATCTACCTCGGTAGTCGTATTCACTTTCTGTGCGACCTGATCGACGAACCAGACGCCCATTTTGGCGCACGCTTCGGCGAGTGCGTCGATCGGGTGCATGGCCGTATTGACCTGCGACGGCAGGAGCGATGGCGCGCTCCCCGATCCGCCGTTGCAGATATCTTTTGCCATTCCGTCGATTAGTTCGCATTCGGGTTTGCCGGCCGGCTTCTGCTCCTCCCCGGCCCCGGTCCCCGGAACGACCGTCCCCGAGGGGGACGGGGACGGGGTGGGGTCCGCCGACGCCGGGCCGGCCCACATCAGTGCCAGGACCAGTCCGGCCAGCAACAGCCCCAGGAGTCGGGCCGGGCCGCGCCATGCGGGGACATGTGTCGTCATGAGGACCGCTCCAATGCGTACAGGGCCGTCGACCCGGCCTGATCGGAGGTACTGACCACCAGCAGCCGGCGCGCCGTCCCGCCCCACGGGAGCGGACCGTCCTGCCCCAGCGACTGGACCCGGTCCGGATCCGCCGCCGGGATCGCCACACCCTCGGACGCCCCCCGGCGCCCGTACAGCACGTCGTCGACGACGACCGAGGGACGCAGCCCGGGGACGACCCGGGAGTTCCCCCGGCGGAGATCGATTACCAACGGCCCGAACGCCGCGATGCTCCCGCCGTCCCACCGCCAGGCCGCGTCGACGAGCTGATCGGAGGGCACCTCCGCCTGCATCACCACCGCGCCCGACTTCGCATCGTGCAACGCCACCGTGCTGACGCCCTCCCGGGGCCCCGACCACACGATCAGCACCCGGTCGTGCCCGCCCGCGCGCACCACACGCACCGAGGCGTCCGCTCGCGGCGGCACCGGTTTGACCTCCACCGAACTCGCGCCCCGCCGGCACCGCCACCACGACCCCGCCGGCACCCCCGCGAGCACCGTGTCGCCGTCGGCCCCCAACTGCACCGCGCCCGAGGGAATCTGTACGTCCACGAGCGCGCTGTCGTCGAGGATGAGCGCGCCGTTGGCCGGATAGGTGACCAGCAGCGAGGAGCCCACCGTCGACACCCGCGATCCGGGCGGCACATCGAGGGTGCGCGGCTGCGACGCCGCGCCGTCGAGCGGCAGCACCACCAGATGCGTGCCCACGTGCACGATCGCCAGGGCCGCAGTCGACCACATCCCATGCAGCGGTCCGTCCGTCGGAAGCGGCACCCGCGCCAACGTGCGCCCGTCGCCCGCGTCCAGCAGCAGCACCGCGGACCGGTCCGGCGTGATCGCGGCCGCAGCCGCCCGGCCCGCCGCGACCGTCGTCACTCCCGACGCCGGCGCCGCGACCGGCACCGACCAGGCCGCCGCAGGCGACCAGCCCGGCACCGGCACACGCAACCGCGCTCCCTGGACCGTGCCGGCGACCGGCTGTTTCGTCGTCGAACCGCCGCCGTCGCCGAGCGAGACCGCCACCAGCGAGCCGAGGACCAGCGCCACCGCGACACCACCCACGACCAGGCCGCGCCGGCGCCGCGGCGGAACCTGCGCCCGTTCCTTCGGCAAACGCGTACGTGTCTCCCGCACCAGCGGAGTCGGCCGTCGGCCGCCCGACCCCGACCCCGACCCGGACCCCGGGGCCGGGCGGCCGACGGCCGACTCCGGGTCCACCGACGCGACCGCGGGCACGGATCCCAGGCCGCGCAGCAGTCTGGGGACGGGCAGCGCCGGATCCTCCCGGGCGGCCGGCTGCGCGGGCATCGCGATTGGGACCTGCGCCACCGAGCCATCGAGCTCGACGACCACCACCACGGCCGACCCGTCCGGCCGCTCGATCTCCACCCGAGCCGGCTCGTCGATGGTGGCCACCACCGCGCGCACGTGGTCGATCGCCGCATCCTCCGGCGACATCCCCACCGGCACGACCACCGGCCGCCCACGCACCAACAGCGACCCGTCGGGGATCACCTGCACCCGAATCACACGCATCCGCCCACCCGTTCCGTCATCGACCATCACGACACCCGCACCCCGGCCACACGCCACACCTCGCCCACCCGCACCACCTCGACGTAGGCAACCGCCGTCACCGGCGCGCCCGTCCACCCGTCGCGCCCGGTCGGGACCACCGTCACCGACCACTGCCGGTACACCGTCCCGGACGAGTCCGACGGTCGCTCATCCCGCAACAACTCCAGGGAGACCCGGCCGTACGCCCGGTGCCCCGCCCAGGACGACCACGCCGCCCCGCCGGCCGCCACCGCCGACCGCGACGCAACGGCCGCCCCATACCCGGCAGTCAGCCACGGCACGGCCCGCCGCTCGGCATCCGCGAGGGTGACGTCGAGACCGGTGTCCCACGCGTACATCGCACCCAGCGCGGCACGTCCCACCGCCTCCGGATCCCGGCCGTCCACCGCCGCCGGATCCGGCAGCCCCCCGCCCGGCACGCCCTCCCGACCCCGGGGCAGCACCGGCACCGGCACGGCCTCGCGCACCGCCGGCGACGTCGACCGGGGCGACACCGCAGCGGCCGGAGCCGCCGAACCCGACGACCGCGACCCCGCGGCCCACCACAGCGCGCCGCCCGCGAGCGCGAGCACCAGGACCAGGCCCGCCAGTGTCCGGCCGGCCCCCGAACCCGGCCTCATCCGAACCTGCGCACGAGCCAGGAGGCGGAAGAATAATATTGGTCATTGAGATTCGAAACTTTTACGTGATCACCCGGTTTCGGGGCATGAACCATTTGCCCACCACCCATGTAGACGCCGATGTGCGAGTAATCGCCGCTCCCATTGAAAGCGAATCCGATGATGTCGCCGGGCAACATTTGATTGCGATTCACCGGCTGTCCCATGGTCACCTGGATTTGGCTCGAATGTGGGAGGATCTGTTTCCCGCCCGAGGCTTTCGCGATAACGAAAATAACGAGTCCACTGCAATCGAATCCATTGATGCCCGCGCCGCTCCCGAAACCCTCGCTCGGCCCGCTCGCGGTGCCCCCTCCCCACGAGTACGGCGTGCCGAGCCATTGCACGGAAGACTCCGCAACGACCTTGCCGAAGGCACCCTGACCTGCTGAAACAGGCACGCCGAGTGCTTCGTACTTCTTAGCCAGAGCCCGAATTCTGGGCACGTATTCCTGTGTTTGCCGATAGGGAGGAATTCCACCGAATTCCTTGATCCTACCCGGCCCGGCGTTATAGGCCGCGAGCATCAGATCGGTAATGTCCCCCCTTGCCTGACCGGCCGACACATACCCCTGAACCTCACGCGCGAGGGCACAGTCGTATCGAGCGGCGGCCGGAATGGCATCCTGGGGATCATAAGGATCCGCCTTTCCGTCGCCGTTCTCGTCCCGCCCCCAATTCGGCCACGTTCCCGGCATGAACTGAGCGATTCCCATGGCGCCCACCTCGCTCAGCGCGCGAGGATCGAATCCCGATTCCTGCTCTAGCTGAGCCGCGAGAATCGCAGGACTCAACACGGGCGGACACATACGCCCTGCCGAGGCGATCACATCCCGATACGCAGCCGGCGCCGCCGACCCGTCGAACCCGGCCGCGGCCGCCGAACCGCTCCCATCACCACCGAGCACGGTCGTGGCCACCAAGATCAGCGCACCCAGGAACGCCCCGGGCACCGCCACCACCGCACAGCCACATCCCCGACGACCCGCCACACCGCCCCCGATCCCCGAACCGGCCGGGCGCGGCGCGAAATCGAGCCCCACAGCCCGGCAACACCCGCCCATCCTGTCCGCGATCACCGCATCACGTCACGTGATTACAGCCGCCGGACCTAGAACGAGCAGGCCCCAGGCCCGGTTTCGGGAACGCAGACGTCCGAGGTTGAGCACCACCCGGGCATACAAATCAGCCAATCCGGTACAGGTTGCCAAACTCGCCTGCGACACACGGGAGTTTGTGCGGCACATACGTTGCGTGAGCCCCTATGATCACCGTTGTGACCATTGGACGTAAGGGGCCTCGCCGGGGCCATGCGCAGGTGAAGTCAGGTCAGTTTTCCGAGGGGAAAGCGGTCCGGGCGGAACTTCGGCTTCCCCCGGGCGATCCTGTCCGTCCCGTGTTCGAGTCCCTCGTGCGCGCCATGGGTGTATCCGGCGCCGAGGTAATCAGGTTCGCGTTGACGTCTCTGGAGGTCGACGAGCACGGCGTTCCCCTCAAGTGGGAACCGCCCGCCGAGGAGGTCGCCAGGGCCGGCTAGAAAACACGAAGCCCCCGGAGGACCGGGGGCGTCTAGGCCAGTAGGGCAAAGAAGATCGTTTAGTTTTCACGGGTCTCCTCACTCATGGTTTCGCGGCCACGAGGAGCCCCACACAGTCGGAGCGGTTTCGCACCCGCTCCCGAATCCCACAACCTGCCGGTTCGCAGCCGGCGGGGCGGTCTTCTGCGTCCTCTAACACCGAGAGGACCCACTCATCGTAGCAGTGGCCCCCGGTGTCGGTACCGCCTTGCCTCTGCCCGGTGTGTCGCCATCGACACACCAGCACGGCGACGAGCCCGGCATCGCCCCGCATCTGTACCTCGCCCACTCCGCAGCCGAGCCGACCCGTCGGCCGCGGCCGAGCCGGATCCGTCACGTAGTTGTCCGTCAGTGGTATCGCGTCGTCCGCACGATCCACGCTCGCGGAGACATGACCGACGCCCTGCATGAGGTCCTGAAGCACGCCACCCTTGCCGCGGACCGGCACGGCGTGATTGCGGACGTTCCGGCGTGGTTGGCCAAGTACGCCGCCTCTCAGGACCGTTCTCCCCGATGGGCCTATGAGGAGCGCCGTCCCGCCGTCGCTCTTGGGTGGCTCCGCCGTGCCCAGGGCCCCGCCCCCGGCATCCGCGCTTGCTATGTCCTACAGCTACCAGTGTCGCTCATTCCCGGGGACCTTCCGGAGGACCTCGCCGAGCAACTCCGCGCGTGGGACGACGAGGCCATCGAGGACCCGGCCGACGGCGTTCGGTACGGCCACCTCAGCGACGTGTCGACCGCGATGGTCAGCCAGGAACCCCCCGAGGAATGGCCCGCGTACGCGCCCGAGCGCCCGAAGCTCGACCCGGCCACCCCCGAGGAAGTTGCCGCCGCACGAGCCCGTTTGGAGGCGCTCACCGTAGGTCTGCAAACGTCTCCTTATACGCGAGGGTTCTCCCCCCCCCCGCTTTCTTCCCCTGACGTAGTAGGGGGTCCTTCATCAGATGATCAGTCGCACGGACCCGTTATCTGGTGGCCGTTCAAGGTTGGGCTTCCGCCTCATCCCGACGAATTCGCAGCAGCAGCAGAGGTTTTTGTCCGATGTGAGCCTATCTGGCAGCGTCAACGGGGCAACCGCCCCGGGCTGAGTGTTGACGAGGGGATCCGGCTGATTCCGTGGGTGATCCTCGCCCTGCGCCGCACGACGCCGGGAGCCGTCGAGGAACTGCTCGCCGACAAGGTGCGGAGTGTCCAAGACCTTTGCGGGGCGCTCTGGTGGCGGTTGGAGCGCTTCGTGCGCGGCAGTCGCGACTACGACCACCGACGGCCGCATCGGGGCGTACCCGCCGACGAGTTCGGCGCCCGGCACGCCCGGATGCGCACCGAGATGGACGCCTACGCCGACGCCGTCCGCGACCGGTTCCACGCCCACGCCGAGGGCTGCCGCGAGTACGCGGCACTGGTGCGCGCCGACCGCGACCTCGCCCAGGCCGACCGGGACACCGCCCGCGCCGCCGAGCTCGCCGAGCGCCCGCCGTGGCGCGAGCCCGAGCACGTCACGCGGGCCTCGCTCGGAGTCGAGGCCCGCGCGGTGTACGACGGCCACCAGGCCGCCGCCGTCCCGCCGCGCAGGACCGACAACCCGGCCGCCGTCCTTGCCCGCGCTCGCCGGGACCGCGCCGCCCGTGGGCGGTCCGCATGACCGACACCGCCCTCACGACCCGCGCCCCGGCCGGGCTCGACCACGTGCTCGCCGCCGCAGGAACCGCCGCGCAGGGCGCCAGCGCCCCCCGCGCCGTCGAGGTTCGAGACGGCCCCGCCGTCAGTCGCCGGGTACGGTCTGGGCTTCCCCATCTGCTCTGTCATCGTCGCCGCCCGGTCCAACGAGGCCAGAACGCGTTTGTGGCCGACGGGCCACCAGCCGGGTGCCGCCGGGGCGGTCGGGTGACCGCCCCGGCACACAGCTCCATCGGTAGCGAGCATGGACCCGCGCAGGGCTAGAAAAGCCCTGTGACCAGCAGGAAGAAGACGGCTTTTATCACCCCGGACCGCGCATCCCCCACGCTCTTCCCGGCCAGCGAGCGCAGCCGATCACGCCATGGGTTCGGCCGAGCAGCGCCCCCCGGAGGCGGTTCCGCGACTTGAGAAACGTCGTTTTGACACATAGTGTGACTCACGCTCCACTTCACTTTGCGTGTGATGTCTTGGGCAATGCGAACGAAACCCCCTGCGGACACAGGGGGTTTTCGCTTTTGTGGGGTTGTGCGATGCGCCGTGGTGGCGCCCCTCCCCGAACCGGCCGACGAAGGGCCGGCCCCACCGCAGTCGCGGACGGCAGAATGCGACTCGCGCAACTACTTGTGCCACAACGGCTGTTACTCGGGCCACGGTAGACCGCCACCCCGAGTATGTCCACCCGCGCGGGCATTTTCGCAGGTCAGAGGTATTGACATGACAGCGGCGAGTGTGCTGTCGTGACACTCGATTCTGTGTCTGGGCGAAGGCATACCGCCGGTTTTCGTTTCCGATGTTCCTCAATCCCCAACCCGGCGAGCGTCCGCCGGCCGACGCCGCCGAGGCCCGCGCCATCACCGAGGCCGTGCGCGTTGCCCTGCGCGAGCACACCCGCACCGGCGTTGCCCTCGCCCCACGGCTAGGGGTCCGAGGAACATCCGCCCCGGATCGTGCGGCAACCGGCCACGCGTCCACTGCCGCAGATAACGGGAGCGGTTCGCGCATCCGGCAACGGCCGGAACAGCAGGTCGCGTTCACCGTTGGTGCTGATATTGGGCCGTTATCCGTGGCAACCGTCACGGACCGTACAGGCGCACGATCCGGCGCCAATGTTCCTCAACCCCCGGCTACCGCGCGTTCGCCCCGCGTGCGATGAACGCGCGCCATTGCCCAGCGCCGAAGGCGAGTTGCGGCGCCGGCTGCTTGGAGTCGCGCACCCCCACACCGGCCGGCGCCGGAGCGATCTCCACACAGTTGTCGTCCCAGTTCCCGCTGTACGTTGATTTGCGCCAGACCCGACCGGGCATCGCTTCCCCATTCCGACGATCCACGTGTCGGCCGCGTTCGCGGCCGATCCTGTCTCGACGGTAGCCGCCGGGACCATCGCGCCGAGGCCGACCGGCCGGACCCGCAGCGCGGTAGAACGGGCATGCGACACCCCGATTCGAGCCCGACCCGAGGAGTTCCGACATGGGCCAGGACCAGGACCGAACACCCATCAGCGCGGCCGACGCGGACGCGGGCACCAGGGCCCGCGAGATCCTGCACGCCATCGTCTCCGTTTACAGCGCCCTCGCCGGCCGGGCCCGCTCCGCCGGCGACATCGCCGAGGCCGAGCGTCTCACTGCCGAACGCCGCCCGTACACGGTGGAGTTGCGCCGGTTGGACGTGCGCGAGCAGGACGACGTGCGCCGCATCATCGACACCTACCCGAGTCGTCTGGCCGAGTTGGAAAGGGAGTTGAGTGCGTGAGCACCCCCGCGGCCGCGGAGCCGGCCCCCGCTCCCACCCCGTACACGTACCGACTCGATGGCGACGAGCATCGGAGGATCTTCCGCGAGGAGATCCTCCCCGATCTGCTCGACGGCGCCGGACCGCCCCGCGAGCGCCCGACCGTCTTATTCATCGCGGGCCAGCCCGGGGCCGGGAAATCCACGATCGAACCCATGATGATGGACGAAATCGGCATGCCCCGCGACGCCGTCAGGATCGACGGGGACGATCTCGCCGCCTATCACCCCCGGCACCGCGATTTCGTCGCCGAGAACGACCGCACCGCAGCGTCCCGAGTCAGCCCCGACACCGGACCGTGGTGGATCGACGCCGTCTCCCGCGTCTGCGAGGAGCGCCGCGACCTTGTGATATCCGCACCCTTGGGGCAGGCGGAATGGTCCTCCGAGCAGGTGCTCACGTTCCTGGGTGAGGGGTACAACGTCGAGATTGCGTTCGTGGCGACCCATCCCGCGCTCAGTCTCGCCGGCAACCTCGACCGCTACCACACGGCCCGACAGCCCGATTCCCAGACGCCCGCGCGTCTGGTTCCGGTCGAGGTACACGACCGGGTTGTGCCCAGCGTGCTCGACACCGCCGAGCACATGCAGAACGAGCGCATCGTTGACGCGCTGCACGTCGCCCGCCGAGACGTCGGGATCGTGCACTCGACCAGGCTGGTCGGGAACGAGTGGACCGACCCCACCCCCGTGCGGGAGGTGATCGTCGACGAGCGATCCCGCGAGTGGAGCCCCGAGACCGTCGACCGGTTTCGCGCCCAGGTCGCACACCTACAGGGCGTGCCCGCCGAGGACGTGCCCCTGCCGGACGACCTCGCGCCGCACGTCGAGCGGGTGATCGAGCGCGGCGAGGAACACATCCTCGACCCGACCGTCAGGTACACCGCGGACCTGATTGTGCCCGGAATGCCCGAGGCCCCCCAGGTGCTGGAACCGTTCACTCCCGTCACCTCACCGGCCACCCCGAACCATGGCGACGACTTCGAGATCGACATGTGAGACGACACCGCCGCCGGTCGGCCCGACGGCACCCGGTGAGGAACAACGGCCTTCGAGATTGCAGCCGGCCCGCGCGTTCGCGCCGGGCCGCCTGCAGGTCCGGGCGCCCGTAGTGCCGCCTGCACACGACGTCGAGCAGGTGTTTCGCGTCGGCGTCGTCCGGGGTCAGGGCGTCGACGACGACCCGCGCAGCACCTTGTGCGGGGCTCGTCCGCTCGACGACCGCGAGGAGTTTCGCGAAATCCGCCGGGTACCGAAACCGGAGCTCCACCGACACGCGCTTTAGGGCCGCCCGATCGCACCCGGCGAGCAGCCAGTCGAGGAACTCCCCGATGTGGGCGGGCACTTCGTCCGTGGCTGCCTCGTTCACGTTCGCGTGCGCATGGGTCATTCCACGAGCCTGGAACGCGCCCACGACACCGGGGAGCGATACCTCTATATACAGGGCCCACGACACGACGCGCGGTTCAGCCGGCCAGGCCCGCGGCGAGGGCGTACACCGGCGACCGGTCGAGCCGGTCCGCGAGATGGTCGTACCGCCGGGTGGTGCGCGGGTCCGCGTGCCCGGCCAGCACCTGGAGGTCCCGCAGCGGCATCCCGTCGGCGAACCCGTGGGTCAGTCCCGAGTGCCGCAGAGAGTGCGGCCCCAGCTCGCCCGCGCCGGGCAGGCCAGCCCGCCCGGCGAGCAGCCGCACCAGCCGCCACACCGCCGGTTCGTCCCACCGGCCGTGCCCGCCGCCGCGTGCCCGGGTGGCCAGCAGCGGGCCGTCGGTGCGGCCGTCGAGGTAGTCGTCGACGACCACGCCGACCCACGGCGCGATGGGGAGGTCCTGGGTCTTGCCGCCCTTGCGGGTCACCCGCAGCACCCGGTGCCCCCCGGTGTGCCCCAGGTCGGCGACGTCGGCGAGCAGCAGGTCGGACACCCGCGCGACCGTCGTCAGGATCAGCGCCACCAGGGCGTGCGCTCGCCCCCCGTACGGCGCGGGCCCGTGCGCGGCCGCCGCCGCAAGCAGCCGTCTCGACTCCGGGCGGGTGATCCATGCCGATCTGCTTTCCTCCGCGCCGACCTTCGGCCGCCGCAGGTGCGCCAGCGGGTTCGCCGGGAGGTGCTCCTCCGCGACCGCGTACCCGTAGAAACTCGCGGCCGAGGACAGGCGTCGGGCGATGGACGACTCGGCCGCCGGCCGCCCGGTCGCCGTGTCCCCGCGGCGCATCGACTCCGCCCACGCCGCCATGTGCCCGCGTTCGCCGTCGAGCAGGGCGACGCCGCGCGCGTCGAGGTACGCGGCCAGGAGCGCGAGGTCGCGCCCGTACCCGCGCCGAGTGTGGACGCTCGGGTACTCCAGCAGCCACCCGGCGATCAGGTCGTACGTCGTCCGGTCCAGGCCCGGCACCGCGACGTCGCCGCCGGGCGCGACCGCCAGGGTGCTCACGTGCCGGCGCCGAGCACGCGCGCGACGTCGTCCGCGGAGCGCCACGCGGCTCGCACGCGCATCCCGTCCGGGTCGCTCGCGCGCAGCTCGTCGAACAGCTCGTTCAGCTTGGGGAATCGGACCACCGCCGCGAGCACGACGTCATCGACGTCATCGACGTCGGTGGTCACCGCTCGATCGAGGGCCGCCCTGCACCGCCGGCGCCACGCGTCCAGGTCGGCGAGGCCGGGAGCTGGGCCGAACGCGTCGGCCGCGTCGAAGCCGGGCGGGTCCGGCCAGGTGCCGTCGAGTCGGATCGTGTGCGCGACGACGCCGCCGAGGGGAAGGTTTCCGAGGCAGCAGTACCAGGAATCCGGGACGCTGCCCGGGGTCGTGTTCAGCGTGCTGGCCACGGAGATCGTGGGTACCAGGGCGGGCCAGTACCGGACGTCCGGATGTGCGGGCACGGTGAGCCGCACGTGCGCGAAATCGTCGGTGCGTCCGGAGGCCCGCGGATCGTCCAGGTCGGTCAGCCACACGACCAGGCGCTCGGGATCCTCCATCGCGGCCGCGACCTTCGAGCGAGCCTTGATCACGCCGTCTCGCCGGATTCCCTCCCACCCGGCGCGGTCGGTGAAGTGGAACAGCCGGCCGGCCAGCGCTCGATCGGCCGGTCCGGTGTCGGTGGCGGGGGCGAACTCCCCGGCGGTCTCCATGAGATACAGGTTAAGGGGCATTATCCTGTATTCCCCGGCACCGCCCCGGGCCCGACGGAATCGTGAGAGTCGAACCGTCGTTGAGTGGGTTGTGGACGGCTTGCTAGTAATTGCCGGAGTGATCGGATATTCCGATGGCCGCAGAGCCCTCCCGTACCTGCTGGTCGAGGATTGGGACAAGCGCCCGCTTTCGGCGGAGGCGACAGACCCGACCTCCCTGCTCGTGTCCTCCGCTTTGAGGGGCGGTCTCCACCTCACCGCCCCGTCCGGCGACATCGAGGCCGCGCCCGCGTGGCAGGCCCGCTACCGTGACGCCACGCTCACCGTCACCACCCCGGCGCTTCCCGACGGCCCGTTCCTCAACCCCATGCCGCTCACCATGCCGGACGGTTGGTGCGAGGCCGCCCGTGCGGCCGGCTCGGTCGTGTTGTTCGTCGGTGACGACCTGGGCCTCGCGTCGTACGACGACGACCCGGACGTGTCCAAGCGGGTCATGCCAGCCGCCGCCCGCGGCGCGCTCGCGGCCGGATCCATCCCGTACACCGAGCACTGACCGTGGCCGGCTCAAGCGGCCCGACGGCCTATCCCCCGAGGCCGTCGGGCCGTACGCGTCCGTCCAACAGCGATCTGTGTTGGCCCTCACGATCCGCCGTGGACGACGGTGCCGTTCCGCGCGATCGTCATCTTGCGCGGACCGGCTTCCATCCACGGCCCGAAGAACGGGTCATCCGGCGTGCACTCGCGCGCGTACGCTCCCGCAGAGCCAGCGAACCACTTCGGGAAGGTGTGGGAGCGCAGGGTCAACGTCAGCTCTCCGAACTCGCCCTTGACGACTTCGTAGGTCTCCTCGCAGGCCGGCACCGAGCCGCCCGCGGCATAGCGGATGGTCAGCACGTCGCCGATCCGCGCCGGGTACCACTCGGCGCCGTGGAGCGAGTGCTCGCCGTCGGTCAACGCCGACAGCTCACCCGCCAGGTCCCGACGCGCTTTGGCTGCTTCGCTCTGGAACACAGGTGATTCGTCCATGCCGGCCCAACGACGCGACGGCCGCCGAGGGCACCCCCGGCGAGGGCTCGCGCTCACCGGGTGGGGGTGGGGAGCGCGAGCCCCCATCCGGCACCGGGGGGAGGGGTGCCGCATCGCCGACGCTAATCGCCGCGTCCGACAACAGGCCAGGGAACACCGGCCCCAAGGCGGAGGGTTCACGGGGCCGATGTGCTGCTCGATAACGGCGCCCCCGATCGGGTGAACACAGTCCCGACGTGTCCGGGCGCCGGCTACGATGAGGCCCGAGGCGGAACGCGTCCGCCGGAGCCCCGCAGCATCCCCGCCCACGCCGGGACCGCCGCACCGAGGCCAAGGGTCGACGACTCGCGCGAAGCAGATCCCGGACCGTCTCGCAGCGACCGCCGGCGGACAGCGTGGGCACCCCGCCGTGACCGGAGCCGTAGACATGACCCGCGACAATGCCCGCAAGGCCGCCGTCCGCGCCCGCATGGCCGCCACCGGCGAGCCGTACAACGTCGCCGCCCGCGCCGTCGACCAGGACCAGACCGCCGACCAGGCCGACCCCCACCCCGCAGCCCGGCAGCCGACGGACACCAACCCGCCCGCGTGGACCCTCGCGCCCACCGAGGCCGAGGCCCTGCTCGGCATCACCGCCGAGGAGTTGGGGATCCGCGCGCTCCCCGCGGACGCGACCCCGCAGCAACGCGCCCACGCCGAGGCCAAGTGGCGCTCCGCCGACGTCGACCAGCCGTGCCGATGCTCCGGCGACTGCACGCACGGCATCCCGTGCGACGCCGACCTCGACGACGGCGATCGATGCCGTGGCCGCCTCGTACACGTCGACCGCTACCCGGGATCGATGTGGGGAGTGATCGAGTGGTGGGACGTCCACGAGTGCGACACGTGCGGCGACCGGTACGGGAACGGCGTCCGGTTGCCCGCCATTCCGTTCGGCGAGCGTCGGGCCGACGGGGTGACCGTCATCTACGACGGAGTACGGCACCCGAATTTCCCCGACATCGACGTCGACGACCCCGGCATCGAGCGATGCTCCTCATGCGACGGCGACAACGCACCCGAGTGTGACGACTGTCGGATCCACGACGACCCCGACGAGGACTACGACGACGAGCTCGACGAGTACGAGGTGTACGGATGACCGCCACCGCGAGGCCGAGCGTCGACGCCGGAACCGGCTCGACGAGCGCCCGACGGGGAACCGCGACCCTGCGCCATCAGATGGGCGGCCCCCGCCGCGGTGGCTGGTATCTCGACCTGGACCACCCCGACATCACCGTCCGCCCGCCCCGCCGAGGCATGCCTCCGCAGGCCGTCGGCGCGTGGCTGACCGAGGTACTGGCCGAGCACGGGTGGGCCCTCGCCGAACACGTGTCGTGGCCGCCCCCGTTCGGCGACGAGGGACCACCCCGGTACACCGACCTCCCGATCACCCGCACCCGATAGGTCACCGGCGGCCGCGAGCTGCTCGCAGCCGCCGCCTTGCCCAGGTTGAACGCCGGCATCACGCACGTCCACCAGGCCCACCCCAACACGTGGAACCAGCCCGGCTTTTGACGCCCTCGCTCGATCGGGTGAACACGGTCCCGCCGTCCGATGCCGGTCCGCCACACTGACGGCACCCATGCCCCTGTCCGGAGAGTCTGCGATGACCGACACGACGACAGCCCCCGCCGCCACCACGGCGAAGCCCCTCCCCACCTACGGCGAGTGGGGCGAGGTCCCCGACCGCAAGATGACCAAAACCCAGCACGCGCAACTCGACATGCCTCGCGTGCCCGCGCCCCCCGTGGTTGGGCATGTGTGGGCGAGGGATCCCGTCACGGGCAAAGGTGAGGTGAGGCTCGATCTGTACGACTCGTTGCAGTCGACACCCACCGCGACCGGTGCCGAGCGCCTGCTCGCCGCCCCGGTCGACAGGACGCACACATGCAGTCGATGCGGAGCGCACTCCGAGCGCGTGCTCGCCGAGTACAAGCAGCGGGACGGCAACCGCCGCCGGTTGTGCGTGGAATGCGCGCGCAGCATGCGCAGCCACGCCGCCCAGTGCGAGGCCGCCGACGAGCGGGCACTCCAGACCGCATGGGCCCGCGAGGTCACGACCGATCCGACGAGCGCATGGGCACACCTTCACTACCCGCCCCGCGGCCGCACGACCAGCGGCCGCCTACGACCGCCGCCCTACGTCCTGGTGACCGCCGTCGACCACACCGGCGCATTGCTCGTCCGGATGACCATCCGCCTCGCCGGCCTCCGCTCCACCGAGGAAGTACCCACCGCGGCGGTGCCGTTGGAGAAGGCGCGCCGACAGCTCGCGCGCCGACTCGGCGGCCGCCGGCTGATCACGTGGGAATCCGACCACGCCCACACGATCGCCAAATGGATTCGCGAGGGTGGGGCCGAATGCCGCCGCGTCGACGGCGACACGCTGTACTACCGCCTACCGAGGTGGCGCGGCATCGTCCGCGACGGCAACCGCGTGTACGAGTGCCTGCCCCCGGGCCGGGCCGATCGCCTGTACGTTGCGACCGTCCGCATGGCCGCCCTGCCCGAACTCGCCGACGACGCCCGAGCGTGGCTGACCGCCGGCCCCGGCCGAACTCGCGTCGAGGTCACCGGCGACGAGGAGGCCGCACGCCGCATCCACGCCGTCCTACGCGCCACCGGCATCGTCGCCGACGACGCCGAGGCCGCCCCGGTCCCGCTCGACGACTCGCCCGTCGTCGTCACCATGGCCGTGTTCTGCGACCGCGACGGCGTGGCCGGCTGAACGGACACCCCCGCCCCTCGAGGTGGCGCCGTGCCAAACCCGGGCACGGCGCCACCTCGTGAGGCTGGTACTCCGGGGCCGCGCCGACGGTAGGGCCCCACCCACGGGAGCCCCGGTGACGAGGACCGCCGGGATTGGTGCCGGCAATTCCCCCGCTCTTGCACATCCGTCGATGCGCCCGGCTACGGTGGACCTCATCGGCCCCCGAGGAATCGGGGGATGACCGGTGGCATTCGACCCCGCGTATGCGGGGATGGCCCGTCGACAGCTTCAAAGGCTCTCTCAGGGTATTTCCCCGCGTATGCGGGGATGAGCCCCTCACTCTCGGCTTCCGACCAGTGCGGGACAACGCCACCGGCTCACGCAACGGCCCCACCCAAGGGTGGGGCCGTTTGCGTTGCCGGCGAGCCGATTCCGCGTCGCCGACACGGAGATGGGCCCGAGTGGGACGACCGCCGACCGGGCCGGGCCCGAGGTCGTACCGGTCAGGATGGGATCATCGTCTGCGTGCCGTCCAGGGTGGCCCCGAGTCGCCGTTTCGGCAGACACCCGAGGGCGTGCGTGGGGCCGGCGAGCAGGTCGAGCGCCGGCATCTCCCAGTGCGCCGCGAGCGCGTCCACGTCGTCGAGGGTCCACGCCCGTTTGCCCAACTGACGCCGGCTGACGTCCGTTTGATCCTTGCCGAGGGCGAGCGCCAGATCCTTCTGTGTCTCACGGCACGCGTGCATGAGCACGGCCACGGTCGAACGGAGCGTCTCCGCGAGGCTGTCCATATGCCAATCCCGCCTATCCAATGCCTTTTTGGCATACTCGCACGTCGAGGGCGTGCGCCGAAGGCCGATCCAGGGAACTCAGCCGATCGCCGCATTCGCCGCCTACCGCCCGCCGGCAACCATCCTTGCAAGCCGCCCCGATCAAGGGCGAGTTGCTAGGCTCCTCCCACGGTCGAGGTTCTCCTCCCCGCGGCTGCTCTTACGGCCGAGGATCCCAACGCATGAGCCGCCCACGCGGCCCGCCGAACGGCGGGCCGCCGGGTCGTGATCACCCGTGCCGCCTCACCAGGAGCCCCGAGATGGACCATGTCGACATCGAATTTCCGAACGGTCGCCGCTTGCGCGTGACCGCAAGCATCGGCACCGCCGGCACGCAGTACACGATGCGCGAGGGCGAGCGCGTCGTCGAGGAGAGCATCGGAATCCAGGAGGTCAACGACCGTCGACGTGCCGCGAGCGGATGGTCGCCCCGGGCAACGCACGCGATCGGACACATCCCCATCAGGGCCGAGGACGCCGAGCGTGTGCGCGAGATCGGCCGGGCTGCCAGGCGGGCATACGAGGCCACCCCGGGGGGTGCCCTCCGTACGCTCCACCGCCGTCGCGAGGACTTGGTCGAGCGCGTCGCATCCTGCGCGGACACCGCCGCGAGTGCCCGCGCGGCGGCATTCGACGAGGGCGAGCTCGACGGGCACCTCGCCCCGGGCGGGCCGGCCGCAGGACAGGCCGACCGCGAGCAGCAGGCCCGGGACGCCCTCGCTCGATTCGACGTGGAACACCCGGAGATTCGAGCCGAGTTGCAGAGGAAGCGCCAGGCCGACATCGCACGATGGAGCCGGCACTAGCCCACGTCGATCGAGCGCATCACACGCGCAAACGCGGCGACCCCACCCTCTCGGGTGGGGTCGCCGTGCGGCGTTTGGCATCGCACCCGGACCCCGTTCGTGGTGCCGGGGTGGCCCCGCCGCGCGGGCCGTCTACCGGGAGGATGCCGCCCAGGCCGGGTCAGGCCGAACGCAGCGGCGCGGGCGTGTCGACGTCCGCCACGGTCGCGCTCCAGAGCGAAGGCGCTTTCGCCCGCGGCCACTTGATCGCGCCGCCGGGGGAACGCGTCGCCGTCACCCGACGGACCAGCTCGCCGGGCAGGTCCACCCGGCGATGCTCGACCCCCGGCTCGACCAGCGCCAGGAGCGCGGGCCACACGAGGAACGAATTCAGGCGAAGCTGCTCGACCACGTCCTCGCCGTCCAGTCCCGGAGCGTAGGTGTTCCGCTGCTGGCGTACGTTCGCGCCCAGGGTCAGGGCGTCCGCGAACACCAGGAACGTGCTCAGCCCGTCCCATGTGCCGTCCACGTCCACGGCGAACCGGATTTCCGGCCGCCGCGTGTTCTGGTCGACTTCCAGGTGAATGAACACCCCCCACGGCGCTTCCGCCAGGTCGGCGGCACGCGGCTCCGCGGGCACGGGAAACGCGACGTACACGCAGTACTGCGGAAGGCCCGTCATGATGCGCTCTCGCGGGATGCGCGGATCGAGCGCCGTCTCCCCCGACCACAGGGCGGGCACCACCAGCTCTGCCACCTCCGGGGTCACCCAGAAAACGCCCTTGTCGAGGTCCCAGGTCGACAGCGCGGCCACGCGCGCCAGGTCGCGCCCGAGGTGAGGCGGGACCACGCCGCCGTACGCGTCCCCGACCACCTTGTGAGCGGCCGCCATCGGGAGCCAAATGTCGTCCGGCCACTCGAAATCCGGGTCGCTGCCCTTGACCGCCGCGATCCGGTGCAGGTCGCCCAACACCGACGGATAACGTCGGCGCATCTCCCGTTGCAGATCCATGCAGCGAGCGCCGGCCGCTTCCAGGAGATCGGTCGTGGACATGCCCGCCCGGGGCGGGTGTGACGAGGTCATGCCGCGAGCGTAGCCAGGCCCACCTGCGGCGGTCCCCCGAACGCGCGAGACGCATCGGTGCCCGGGTGGGAGTCGCGCCGCCGGCGTGGATGCCGTACGCAGCCCCGGCCCGCCCGACGTCGCCGGGCGCGGCCCCACCATCGTGACGCCCCGGTGGCCGGGGGCGCGCCGGGCTTGGGAGGATGGCCGGGCCGGCCCGGTGGTGGACGTCTCGACAACTCTCCCCGGGCCGGCTTTCTCTTCCCTCAAAAATAGCAACACGTGTTGCACATTAACGGTGAGTCATGCGATGCTCACCGGGTCGAGACACCCGCCCAGGCGGGCAACCACCATGCTGCACCGGAGAGCCGACATGACCCTCGAAACAGTCACATCCACGGCACCCGCCGACCGCCCGCGACGACACGACGCCGCGCGCCCCGGCATCCACTGGCGCTACGCCCCCGACAGCACCGAGCTGCACCTCGACGTCCCCGACTCGCGACACCCCGCGTGGCAGACCGTGAAGCCGTTGGCGCACACGTCGGAGGCCACCTACCTCCCCGCGTTCGCCCCCGATCACCGGGACGTCGTTCTCGCCGCACTGCGTGAGGCGTTCGGCCGTACCGGCTTGGAGCCCATCGCGTACGTCGATGTCGATCTGCGGCTCGACACCGCCCGGCCGCAGCACGACGGAACGTGCCTCAGGTGGGCGGGCGTCATGCTGGCCGCCACCGGTGAACACCACTCGTGGCGGGGGAAGGTCCAACTGCACCGGGCGGACGTGATTCACGGTGCGCTGCTCACGGAAGGCGAGGGAGGCGAAAGGCGCGTCGCGTGGGAACCTGGCACGGTCGTGCGGGTACGCGACGTACCTCGCCCCAGCCTCGCGGGACACTCGACCGACGCGTACACGACCGTCGCCGACACCGACGACGACCCGCTCGACGCCTTGCGTCGCGAGGGACATCGAGTGTTCGGCCTGCGTCACCACCACGACATCCCGCCCGCACCCGATGACGCCTCGCCGGGCCGCCCCCCGAGGATGGCGAACGAGTGGCCCGCGACGATGCGCGTGGTGCCCACCGACTACCCCTGCCGCGACGTGCAACAAGAGCTTGTGGTCGATCCCGCGGCCGGGCTGGTCTACGTGTACCGGTCCGTCCGAGGCGGGTTCCACACCTGCTACGTGGTGCCTCTCACGCCCGAACGGGCGGCCGTCATCGACGCCTACGACGAGGCGTTCGAGCGATCGCCCGTCGCGTACGCGACCGTGGGCGCCGACGCCGAGGCCGCCGCGCTCCTTGCGCGGGGCGGGTACACGCCGCAACGGGTGCACGACGTCCGCGCGCTGTTCGCGATCGACGACGCCGACGACGCCCGCGCGCTCCTCGCCCGCTCCAAGGACGAATGGGGGGCGGCCGGTTGGGAGATGCACCGCGCCGTCAACCCCGCGACGGCCCCGCTTTGGCGCGCGACGGACGCCCAGGCTCTCGCCGATGCCGGCATCGGAGCCCATCGCGCGTACGAACTCCGCACCGGCGAGGACGGTCACCCGCGTGACGTCGTCGACGCCATCGCCACGCACGCGTCCACCCCGAACGCCGCCGGCCGGGCGGCCGTCGCGCTGTTGAAGGGGATCCCCAACGTGGACGAACTCCGCGAGCGGCTGTCCATGGCGCGCACGCACACCGTCGAGCGCCGGGAAGAGTGGACGTTCGAGCCCATGGATCTGGGCGCCCTCATGGGCATCAGCCGTTCCGGCATGTCGGTGGGCATGGACGAACACCGGTTCACCATGGCCGACCGGTCCACCGCGTCCCTGTGGACCGTGGTGGATCACTGGTGGGCGTACGACGGCGAAGGCGACGCCGGCGGGACGGAGACCGTCCACCTGACCGAACCCGAGGCCCGCACGGCGTGGCGCGAGGCCCGCGACGACGCCAAGGCCAGGACCACGCCCCCCGCCCCGCGCCCCGAACCCGCGGACGACCACTGCCCCGGCCCGGACGTCGAACACTGCGACAACTGTGGAGCGACCCAGCCCAACAATCCGTGGTTGGACATGGGTTGGATGCTGGCGAACCTGGGCCGCGCGTGCAGCCCCCACTGTCACGGCGAGATGAGCGACGCCAGGGGCGAACACGCCCGACGCCACCATCGCCACTGGTAGGAGGTCGCCGGCCCGGCCGCCGCCACAGCGGCCGGGCCCGCCCGGACATCAGGAGAGAACGCCATGACCACGCCCGCCCTGCCCGCTCCGACCGTCCCACTCAGCCGCGCCGGACTCGCCCGCCGGTACGGCGTGGCCCGCTCGATCGTCACGCGCACGCTGCAACAGGCCGCGAAGGCCCACGCCCAGGACCCCACCCGCACACCGCCGCCCCAACCCCTCAACCCCGGCGAACCCATCGAACTGTTCGACCCCCACGTATTCGATGGGTTCTGGTACGCCCGTCCCGGCCGGGGTCGACCCCGAACGTCCGACCGACACTCCGACCCGAACACCACGGGAGCGGCGTGATCGTCGTCGAGCACCGCCACGGGGGTTGCCGCCCCCAGGAGTTGCGGGCCGCGATCGTCGGTGCCGGCTACCCTCCAAGCCGGCACCGACCCCACGATTCCCGCTCGGAGTCGGGACAGAGTTGCTCACCCTGATTCCCACCCGCCGGCGTCGCACACAGGTGCCCACAACACCGGCCGGCCGCAGCCTCGTTGATCCCGGCGTGACGAGTTACCGCGTACTCCGCTGTACGGAGTGTCAGGCACCGAGTCAGGCCGTCGAGCAGGGAAGATCCACGGATCCCGTCGTTCGCGCGGGGATCCGACACGTCTACGCCGAGCACCCCGAGTCGGTTCCGTTCGAGGTGCTGCGCGACGAAAACGCCACCGAGGCCGATCGATCGCGGCCGGCCGGTTTCTGACAATCGCCCCGCCCGCCGGAACGGCCTCGCTACCCTCGCCGCCGAGCCGCACGAGCACGCACGACACCGCGCGGGCGCACCGGCCCACCGGGCCCGGCGCCCCGGACCCCGAACGGCCATCGGCCCCGCACACGCGGGGAATCGCGCGAGATCGCGCACCGATCGCGGCCGCCCGGCCCCGATTCGCCCCCCACTCTTGGGAGACACATGTCCGACGCCATCACCCTTTCCGCGCACTGCCGGCCCGGCCGGCCCGCCGTCCTGGTGGCCGTCGGCCCGGCCGACGTCCTGCACGCCGCCGCCGCCCAGGGCCGCCCCGTCACCACGACCCCCGGCATCCTGGCCACCCACGACGTCCACCTCGCCGACGTGCAGACCGACGCGTGGGAGTACCGCGGCCGCGCCCTGATCGCCCACCACGTCGACCACACTCGCCACGCGCCCGGATCACCGCTCGCCGACGCCCACGTCCGCATCGACGCCCGCCACCGCGAGCGCGACCGACTCGCCGCACTGGCCGAGGAGTTCCGCGCCGCGCCCATGCCGACCGCCGCCGCCTCCCGCGCCGACGACACCCGGCGAGCCGCCGCCGACGCGGTCCGCGCCGCCGACCTCGCCGAGTACGAGACCCGGCGCGCGTGGATCGACGCCGCCCTCGCCGTCCTGCCCCCGGACCTCGCCGACGCATGGGAAATCGAGGACATCCACACCGCCGAATGGTCGAGTCCGACCGTGGGGGAGCTCGCCGCCGCGCACGACCGCGCCGAGTGCAGGCAGGCCGTCGCCCGCGAACACGCCCGACGCGTGGAGTCGACACCGTCCCAGGACGCCGGCCCCGCCCTCGCCGCCGCACTGCGCGCCGCGCACGACGCCATCGAGCGCGCTTTCGCGCGAGCGACCTGACGGCCTGTCGCCGGGCCCGGCCCAGTGCCGGGCCCGTGCACGTTGGCCCCGCCCCGCGAGGTGTCGATCGCGCACCGCTCGATCACCGCCGCCGCGTGGGCCGCGTCTTCCTCAGCCGCCGTTGCAGGGGACTCTCCCCCCGGACCTCGCACGAGCGACAGATCGGCACGTCCGGACGATCGGGACCGTCCGCGACCGCCCCGCAGTACGGCGTGCCCCCGACACCGCCTCGGAGCCAGTGCCGCACCCGCCCGTGCTCCCCGACCGTCGCGTACACCTCCGCCTGCTCGACCCCCGGCCCGGCCCCGCCCACCGCGGCCACCCCCAGCGCGGCCAACCGCAGCGACACCGCCTGCCGGCTGATCCCGAGGCGCTCGCCGATCGCGGTCCCGGTCGCGACCCGGCCCGCGGCCCGCAGGATCGCCGCCTCCGTCGCTTCCCAGCCGGCCCGCAGTTCGGGCAGCAGCGCCACCAGTGCGAGCGCCCCCTCGCGATCGATCCCCGGATCCGCGAGCGCCCGCTCGACCAGGACCGCGGTCGGCAGCGTGCCGAGCGTGCGCTCCCACGCCATCACCTCCGCCCGCGTGTCCGCGTACCGGGCGGTGAGGACCTCGCCCGGCGTCAGCACGTCCAGGCCCGCGCCCTCGACCAGCACCGCGAGACCACGCTCGGCCACCACCTCGGCCGCCTCACGCTCCGCGCGCCAGGAGTCGGCCGGCAGCGAGGCGAGCAGCCGCTCGACCAGGACCTCGCGCACCCCGTCGAGCCGATCCGGATACTCGCGGTCGCGGATATAGGGAGCCGTGGCGCCCTCCACCTCGTACGGCCGGACCGTCACGTACCCGTCCCCGTACGCGCCGTCGACGGCCGCCCGCACCGCCCCCACCGCCCACGCCCGCCGACTCAAGTCCCGGTACAGATAGGCGACGTCGACCATGTCCGGCACCCGGCGCGCGACCCAGCTCCGCGCCGTGTTCTCCGTCGGCCCGTCCACCCACCGGATAACCCACCGGTCGCGGTATTCCGCCGTCGCGTCCACGTCGAAATGCCGACCGAGGTCTGTGGCCAAGGCCCGCGCGCGGCGCGTGCGATCACGATTGCTCATGCCGTCAAGTCTTCCTTGACAGCGCCCGCGGGCGTACGTGAATCCCGCGAAATCGGGCCGCGAGACCGCACATTCGCGAGCCACCCGGAGGGCTCGGGTGGTTGGTCCGGTGGGGTGTCGGCAGCCTCCCACATCGGCGGGGGCGATGCGACCGACGGCGGGTGTGGGCCGCCCTCCGGCCCCCAGGGGGGCCGGAGGGTGGCCCGGCGGGCGCCGTTGGCGCGTTCACCGCCGGGCCATCCCGCGCAAGCGCGGGACGTCGGGGCGGGCGCCGTTGGCGCGCTAACCGCCCCGATGGTCGGCCCTGCGCCGTTGGCGCGCACCGGGCCGACCAGCCCACACCCGCCGTCGGTCGCATCGCCCCCGCCGATGTGGGTTGCTGTCGACACCCCACCGGACCAACCACCCGAGGGGTTCAACTCACGCAACGCCTACACAAGGAGATTCGGGAACATGACAAAGCCGAAGCGCACCAAGGACGCGGCGGCGGGCCGCCGCATCGGAGCATGCCGCCTTTGCGGAACCACCTTCCAGGACCGCCAGGGCAACTACCTCGCGCCGGGCACGACGGCACCGGACCACAACGGTCGGAACGGCAAGAAGTGCCCGCTGAGCGGTACCGCTCTCATCGACGGAAGCTGACCCCCCGGTAAGACCGGCTCACCGCCGGCCCACACCCGCCAACCGGCCGGCGTGGGCCGGCTCGCGCGCCAAAAGCTGAAGGACGGCCGGCAAGCCGGCCGGCTGAACCCCGCCTCTGAAGCGCCCGCAAGCGGGCGCCCGGCGGGAATCGACGGCCGGCAGGCCGGCCGACAGGCCCGCCTCTCAAGCGCCCGCAAGCGGACGCCCGGCGGGAAAAGGACGGCCGGCAAGCCGGCCGGCTGAACCCCGCCTCTGAAGCGCCCTAAAGGGCGCCCGGCGGGAAATCGACGGCCGCAAGCGGCCGCGGTCGCCCCCCAAGTGGCCTACGGCCACGGGCGACCGATTCTGCCCCGAAGGGGCAGGCGCCGAAGGCGCGCGGCCCCTCAAGCGCCTTACGGCGCGGGCCGCCCCTGCGGGGCAAAGGAAGCCGCAAGCGGCTGACCCCCACAAGCTCTGTCTATCGCGCTCGACAAAAATGTCTATGTAAGTAGACAAGCATGGTGCGACGCGACTACCGTCTCTTTCGCAGGCACAGCCCGGCGAACCGAGAGGCCCCACCGTGTCCACTCCCGCGTACGATCCCGTCCCCGTGTACGACGCCACCGCGACCAGGGTCGGCACCATGTGGATGGTCGACATCCCCGGACTGCCCGACGGCAGCACCGCCGCCGCCCACGGCCGCACGTGGCCCGAGGCCCAGAAGAACGCCGGGGATCGCATTCGCGAACTGCTCGGCCCGGACGGGGGCGCGTTCGGCGTCCGCCTCTCCCCCGCCGACCCCGACGCCGACGCCGCCGTACAGGCCCTCGTCGAGGCCCGCACCGCCCTCCACCACGCCGAGGAGTCCGCCCGCGAGGCCGCGGAACACGCCGCCCGCACCCTCACGGCCCAGGGCTGGACCACCCGCGACGCCGGCGCCGTCCTCCGGATCTCCCATCAACGCGTCGCGCAACTCGCGCCCCAACAGAAGTAGGCTCCCCGGATCTCCTTGTGTGAGTTGGAGAAATGCCGCCGCTCGCGGGCTGGTTACCCGAGCGACACAACGAGCGGCGGCCGCGCCCCCGACAGCCCCGACACACGGGGCCGTCGGGGGCGTACTCGTACCCGGGCAACGGGTGGACCGCCTGTACGCCGCGACCGTCCGCAGGGCCGGCCGGCCCTGACAGGGCAACGACTCTTCACCGGGCGCGCCTTTTATATTGCATCTCATTGCATTTCATTCTGCGATACGTAATGCAATGAGATGCAATGCAATATGTTAGACTCAGCGTGACGACCCACACACCACCCGGGAGTGCCACGCGATGACCGAGACGACCGAGCAGCCCGAGCCCGACATCCGGCCCACGAGCCCGACGTGCGGGTATCCCGCCTGCACATCCGCCCCCAAGCCGCGCACCCCGGACACTCGCGGACCCGCCCCGAAATACTGCGCGGACCCCGAACACACCGCCCTGTCCGCGTTCCGGGCGAAGCAGAAGCGGGCCGCCGAGGCGGCCGGGCGACCCGAGCCCGTCGACGTGGACCGGCCCGTGACCATGGCCGTTGCCGCAGCCTCCGACCGCCGGGCCGACGTCCTCACCCATGGCGAGCGGCTCATCGACGCCATGCGCGGCTACGTCGAGGAACTCCGCACGATCACCGACCCCGAAGCCGCCGAGGCCCAGATCGCCGCCGTCACCACCGAGGCGCAGACCCAGATCGCCAAGGCGGAGGAAGCCGCCAGCCACGAGAAGGCCAAACGGCTGAACGCGGAGAAGGCCAAACAGGCAGCGGTGCAGGGTGAGGAATCCGCCGTCGAAGCCGCAAGGCAAGCAGTCGGGGAACTCGACGAGGCCAAGGAGGAGTACACCGCCGAACTTGAGCGCATCCGCGCCGAGACTGCGCAGCAGGTCGCCGACGCCGAGCAGGCCACGATCGGGGCGACCAAGGAGGCGGACGCCGCCACGAAGCGCGCCGATCAGGCCGAGAAGGACCTCGCCACGGCCCGCAAGGAGTACGGCGAGGAGACCGAGCGCATTCGTGCCGAGGCCGCGAGGAAGGTCGCCGACGTCCAGGCCGACGCCGAGAGGCAGATCGCCACAGTCCGCACGGACGCCGAGACGAGCATCGCCGACGCTCAACGCGAGACCCGCGAGAAGGAGGCGGCCGCCGCCGAGGCCGACCGGCTACGGACCGAAGCCGAGGCCAAGCGCGATGAGGCCAAGGAGGCCGCCGTCGGGGCCAAGCGCCTGCAAGACGAGGCCACCGAGGAAGCCCGTCGGCAAACCACCCTGCGCGCGACGGCCGAGGCGACCATTGCGACCGCCCGCGGAGAGGTGGAACTCGCCAGGCAGCGGGAGAAGTTCGCCCGGGAACAGCGCGACAGCCGCGCCGCCGAGATGTCCCGGCTGGAGGAGACTCTCGCCGGCCTCCGCGAGGAGGACAGGCAGCGCGCCGAACGCGTCGCCCACCTCGAACGCCTATTGGACCGCGCCCAGGCCGGCGGCCAACCCCCCGCCCCCGACGCGACCTAGCCCGCGGACCCGGCAGCCCACGGCAGGGCAGCCCTCCGGGGGGCCACCTTCCGGAGAGGAGGGGCCGCAGGCTGCGGTGCGCGGGAGCGCGGCACGAGGACGGACCCCGGGCCTGGACGCTGCGGTACGGGGGACACGGATCGGGGTCTCTCCGCCACCGGCGCCAGAGGCAAGCACGCGGCCGCCGGCCCTGCAAGTGCCCAACCCCAGGGCACTTGCAGGGCCGACGACCGCGTGCTCGGGACGAGCCCGCCGCCGACGGAGAGACCCCGATCCGAGCCCCCCTCACGGGGCCGGCCGGCCCCCACCCGGCAACCCGCATCGGCCCACCGATCCGCCGACCCGCCAGGATCACAAACCGGTAACAAAGCTCTCTGACCTGCGAAAACAGCCCATCGTGGCCCCGGATCGGCTAGAATTTCAATTGTCGGAAGGGAGCAAGGGAAGCCTTCCGGAACAACCGAAACAAGGAGTACCGGATGATCGCCACCACCGCCGAGGACGTCACCGCCGAAGCCGAGGTCCCCGCCGCCGAGCTCGCCACCGCCGTCGCCCCGCGCGTCGAGGTCGAGCGGCTCACCGCCCACCCCGGCAACGTGCGCACGCACCTCGCCGTCGACGACGCGATGATCGCCTCCGTCCGCGCGAGCGGGGTGATCGTGCCCCTGAAGGTCACCGCCGGCGGACGCGTGATCGACGGACACCGCCGCCTCGCCGCCGCCCTCGCCGCCGGCGTCGCCACCGTCCCCTACGAGACGGACGACGCCACCGAGTCCGACCAGTACCTCGCCATGTACACCACCGCCGAGCACCGCGTCGCGCTCACCCCGACCGAGAAGGCCACCGCCCTGTTCGAGGCCAAGCGATCCGGGGCGACCGCCCGCCGGATCGCCAAGGTCACCGGACTCGACGCCGACCAGGTCCGCGCCGGCATCACGGTGGGCGGAACCCCCGCCGTCCTCGACGCCGCCCGGGGTGCCGGCTACGAGTACACCCTCGTGGAGCTCGCCGACCTCGCCCGCTACAAGGACGACCCCGAGGCGATCGAGCGCATCACCGCCGACGCCGACCGCCACAGCCTCGCCTACGCGATGCGCATCGAGGACCAGCGCCGCGCGGACATCGCCGAGTACGCCCGCAAGCGCGAGGTACTCCTCGCCGCCGGCCACCCCGTCCGCGACACCATGCCCGACGAGGACGGAGCCACCCCGCTGCACCGCCTGTCCCTGTCCCCCGACGCGCACCGGGAATGCCCGCATCACGTGATGGCCCCCAGCCCCTACGCCGAGCACCGGTGGATGCCCTGGTGTCTCGACCCCAGCGGCCACGACGCGCCCCCCGCGCACGGCAGGAGCACCACCCCCCAGCGCACCCCCGAGGAGCGCCGCAGGGTGGTCCAGGGAAACCGGCACCTCGCGGCCGCCCACCAGCTCCGACAGGAGTGGTTGACCGGATTCCTCACCCGCCGCACCCGGCCCAGGGAGGCGAGCGCCGCCATGGCCGTACAGGTGACCCGTGCCCTGCTCGGCAGCGGACGCAGCATCCTCGACAGCCGGTACGGCGCCCGCGCCCGCGCCCTGCTCGACCACGTGTACGGCGACGCCGGCAGGTTCGACGAGCTCATCGCCACCGCCGACGCCCGCCGTCTGCCCGTGCTCCAGTTCGCCGGCGTCGCGAGCTGCTACGAGAACGACACCACCACGCACGACAACATCTGGCGCACCGACGACCGGGCGCCGGTGGGGAGTCTGCGCGAGAAGGTCGTCGAGTGGCTCACCCTCTGCCGGACGCTCGGCTACCAGCCCACCCCGATCGAGCTCGCCATCATCGCCGGCACCGCCTACGACCCCGACGCCCACCGCCCCACCGACCCCACCACCGCCGACGACGACCAGGCGCCCACCCTCACCGACTGACCCCACCCACCGACCCCCACAGGAGCAGGACATGGCCGACAACACGACCAGCCCCGCCGCCCCGACCACGAGCGCCACCGACCTTGACTACTACCGGGGGTGGATCGAGCTTCCCCCGACCCCCACCTTCCCGTTCAACGTGATTGTCAGCCAGGGGGAGGACGGCGCCACCGTGTTCGACATCGAGACCAACCCCGACTGCCCCCTCCCCCGCGACCGGAACGGCACCGCCCCTGTGCGTGTGTGGGTCGACAGCGTGTGCGTCTACGACCAGGGCGACGAAACCCCCGACCTCGCCTAGCGGCTACAAATTCAATTGTCGGGGGATGGAGTCCTTCCGTCCCCCGACCCCCACCCACCGCCCAGGAGGACCCCGTGCCCACCGCCACCGCCGCCACCTACACCCACGAGCCCGTCATCGAGTCCGTGACCGGCTACCCCCGCGACCCCGCATGGCTGGTGGGCAGCCACGAGGTAACCCTCCGCATCGCCGCCGGCCTCACTCTCCGCAACTACCTGGTCATGACCGCCGACTACGCCGACTTCGGCTACCGGCGATGCGGCCAGCCCTGCCCCATCCACGGATGGCGTGTCGAGTACGTCCTCACCGATGCGCGGACCGGCCGGACCGTCCGGGTCCGACTCGTCCACCAGATGGGACGAGACGACAACACCGGGTGGGCGATCGTCGTCGACCACGACCCCGCCCGCCGCCTCTCCGGATTCCGCACGGACCCCGAACTCCGGTGGCACCAAGGCAACATCCCCGACCAGCTCGCCCAGGCCATCGACCGCGCCATCCGCAGGTTCTGACCACCGGGTGCAGCGAGGGGACGCACCGGACCCACCGGCCCGGTGCCCACCCCCGAGGCATCCCTCGGACACCCCACCCACCAGGGAGAGGCCACAGCCATGCCCGAAACCGCCACCCCCGACGCCGACACCGCTGTCGCCCAAGTCGCCGCACTCGTCGAGAACATGACCCCGGACCGCCCCTACGACCAGGTGATGTCGCTCACCTACGCGATGTGGTCCGACGAGGGAATCGAACACCACATTTCCGCATACCTGGTCGCCGGCGAGCAGCGCGCGGGTCACCACCCCGTCGCCATGCAGTACCGCGCGGCACTCACCTACGCCGGCGGGGACGACTGGCCCGAACCCAACGTCATCGCCGACGCGGTGTACCCGGAGTCCGCGAGGCTCCCCCTCATCGAGGTATGGGCACGCGAGCGCGCCGCCGCCATCTCCGACACCTACATCCCATACGTCCCGCCGGAGGCTGTACACGCCGGCGTGCTGGAGTCCGTGCGCGACCTCGCCGCGAACGCGATCGGTCTCGATGACGCCGACCTCGCCGACCGCATGCTCGCCATCGTCGAGCACATGGCCGACTTCGCCCGCCGGCTCGCGGTATGGGCGGACACGCACAGCGACGAGCACGGGCGCGTGACCGTGTCCGGGGCCCAGTGCCACGCGGACGCCCTCGCCCGACTCATGCGCGACATCCCCGGCACCATCCGCGACGTCCCCACCGCGCCGGCCGACCGCCCCACCGCCCGCCTGTACACCGTCACCGGCCTCATCCGCCACGGCCGCCTTCAGCCCGCCGCAGTCCTCGCCGGCACCTACCCCTGCCCGTACTACGACTGTGGCCCCCACTGGAGCAGGCAGGGACCGCTCTACGCCGATCAGGTATGGGCCCTCGACCCCGCAGACGCCCAGGCGCAGGCCATCGAGCGCGCGCGGGCCGAGTACCTCGACGAGGACTGACCCCCCCGCTCCCCGCCGGCCGGACCACCCGGCCGGCGGGGAGCCCCGGCGAGGCCGTGACGACCCCGGCCGGCATCGAGCCGACCGGGGTCGGGCTTCGCCGCCCCCATCTCACCGACACGACACGACCGGGCCCGAGCCCGGCGCCATCCCCACCGCACGACATCGACCAGGACGGACACATGCCCGCCACACAGCAGCGCACCGCACGCCTCCCCGCCTACGACGGTCCCCTCGCCTGGACCGATCGGGCCCTGACGATCGACGGCACCATCGCGTACACGACCGTGCGCGTGCCCGACGCCGGATCACTCGGCGTCACCCGACGCCAAATGGTCGAGTCCCTCGCCCACGGCTACGACGTACGCACAAGCCGGATCAGCCCCGACGTCGGGGCGCCCTACGACCGCCACGCGGTGTGGGTGCAGGGCGACACCGCCGCCGTCGTGCGATTTGTCGCCGCCCTGCCCACCCTGCTCGCGACCATCGAGCGGGCCGCGACGGTCGCGACCCGCGCCCTGGGCACGTGGATGCGCGACAGCGCGTGCGGCCAGCGCTGGACCGAGTACAACGACGCCAGCCATCAACGCGTCGCCCGCCGCCACTGGCGCCGCGAATACATGCGCGCGCTCGCCACCCGCATCGGCCCCGAGCGCGCCCCCGACCGCGACGCCCCCCCAATGCCCGACCGGGCCGAGAACCACCTCGCCCTCGCCAATCGGATCGCGCACGCCCAGGCCGCGACCGTGGTCGACGTCGACGCCACCCGCGACCACGCCGCCGAGACCGCCGTCCTCGCCGCGGCATTGCTGCTGCCGCCGCGCGAGCCCCAGCCCGAGCGGTACATCCCCGACGCGCACGCTGTCCAGGACGCGATTTGGGGACCGCCGCTCGGCGGCCGCCGCCACTGGTGGGGGACCGAACCCCTCCCCGAGATCGGCGACGTCGTCACCACCTACGGCCCCCGGGACGACGAGATCGAGCCCGAGCCGCAGGCCGCGCCCGCGCCCGAGGTCGAGGCCGAGGTCGAGGCCGAGGTCGAGGTCGAGGCCGAGGCCGAGCCGGAAACCGCGCCCGAGGTCGAGGCCACCCGGGACGAGCAACCGCACCGAGCCGACGCGACCCACGACACCGGCACCCCGCGCCGCAGGCCCGCCGGGCATGCCCTCGCCACCGACCCCACCCGGCGCAGGCGCCCCGGGCCCGCCCCCACCCGCACGACCAGGCCGAGCCCCCGACGACCCTCCACACGCGCCCGGACACACGCACCACGACGGATCCCCGCAAACCCCCACGCCCACCACGACGGCCCGCGTCGACGCTCCGCCGGCCGCGCCCGACACCGAGCCGACACCCGATGACGTAGGACAGCGGGCCGGCGCCCGGACAGGCGCCGGCCCGCCCCCGAGGAGCGGCTACATTTTGAACTGTCGTATTTCCTCGCCGCCAAGGAGCGCAGACGTGCAGATCATCGACGGCCAGCCGTACCTGGCCCGGGCCGAGCTCGCCGCCCGCGTCGGACGCACCGAACGCTCCCTCAGCAATTGGTGGCGAGACCGCGACGGCAACTCACACCCGCCCGCCGTCCGCGTCGAGCGCACCCTCCATTGGGACGCACAGACGTGGATCACGTGGTACGAGGAGCACGTCCGGACCACGTGGCAGGACCACAACCCGCCCGGCGCCGGCCGGGCGCCCACCCCCGTGCACTTCTCGGCGACGCCCGACGACACGATGATCGGGAGCGCAGAGGTCGCCGCCGAGACCGGCATGGGCCCCCGCACGATCCGCGAGTACCGCCGCAACCCCCCGGCCGGGTGGCCCGAGCCGACCTGGACCCTCGACGAGCACGGCCGCGAGATCCCGGAATGGCGCGTCGGCGACATCCGCGACTACATCCGCAACCGCGACGGCAGCAGCCGAGGCCGCCCCGCCGGACGGACCCCGTCCGCCCCCCGCAAGGCCCACGCCTACGAGGGCGACCCCCGTCTCGACACCGCCGCCCAAGCCCTCGCCGCCGACCCCGACACCTCCGCCACCGCCCTCGCCGCCCGCCTCGCCGCGGAACACGGCGGATCCCCACGCACGTGGGAACGCATCTGCGCGACCGCGACCCTTCTGGGCGGCACCCGCGAGTAGTCCCCGTCTGAGCCGTATCACCCAGGACAGCCGGCACACCCCTGCGCTAGGGTCCGCGCACGGCGCGTGATCACCGGGGGGTGCGATATGTCCACAGTGCAGGCCAGGGGCATGATGCTGCTCATCGAGGGAGCCCCGCCCGGCCGCCGCGGCCGCCGCGAGAGCCCCGAGAGTGAGCTCGCCGAATGGATCGGCCTCGCACCCGTGCTCTGTCCCGGCGTACAGACCGACTCGATCCAGCTCCCGCAAGGCACCTCGCAGCAGATCGCCCGAGGATGGCTCACCCGGGCCGGCGCGACGCGCGGCCCCCTGGTTATCCATCTGTCCGGGCACCTGCTCGGCACCTCCGCCGACCCGCACCTCGCACTCCGCCCGACCACCGGCGTGCGCGCCAGGTACGAGGCACTGCCCTGGTCGTGGATCGCCGCCGCCATCGCGCCCCGCCCCGCCGGGTCCACCCTGATCATCGCCGACTGCACCGCCGACGCCGCCCTGCTCGCGGCACTGACCGCCGAGCCCGGCCCCCTCGGCCGAGCACCCATGCTCGCCGCCGTCGGCCCCGTCCCCGACCACGACGCCCCCCACCACCTGTACGCGTCCACCCTGGTAGCCGTCCTCCGCCGAGGACTCCCCGGCCGAGGCCCCACCCTCACCGCCGACCAGGTCCACACCGAGGTCACCACCCTCGCCGCCCTCGACCCCGGCACCATCACCATGGTGCCCACCGTCCCGGTGCCCCACCTGCTCAACACCGGCAGCCCCGCCGCCGCCCCCGCCGCCTCCCCATGGACCACCGCGGCCCACACACCCCCACCCCGGCCCCAGCCCGCGCCGACCGCGCCGAGCAGGCCCTCCCGCCCCGCGCCCACCGCGCCCCCACCCGCACCCCGGGGCGACGAGGACCGCGTCCAGGCCATACACGACGCCGCCGCACGCGGAGACGCCACCGGCGCGCTACCGATGGCCGTCGGATACCGCACCCAGATCGAGCGACGGTTCCCGCCCAGTCACTCGCGCGTGTGGGACGCCATGGAACTGGAGGCGTGGCTTCTCGCGCAGATCCCCGACCGCGTCCGCGACGCCGTCCACGCCTATACCCGCCTCGCCATCCGCCGGGCCGAGACGCTCGGCGACGAGCACGCCGACGTCATCAGCGCCCGCGAGACCGCCCGCACCCTCAGCCGCACCGACACCACCCCCACACCACAGGCCGCCCCCCCGGCCCCACCCACCGAGACCCCCGCACCCGACACCCCCCGACAGAGCGCCGCCGGCGGAACCCTGCGGGACCGCGTGGCCGAGGCCCGCCGCCAGGCACCGCCCCCCACCCACGACCGCGCCGCCGACACCCCGCCCGCCGACGTACAACCCCGCGTCGACGCCATCCGCGCCGCCGACCAGGCCGGCGACCCCACCACCGCCGCCCGCCTCGCCGACGCCCTCGCCGCCGATCTCTACGCCGCCCACGGCCCCACCCACCCCGACGTCCTCCACGCCCGCGAACTCACCGCTTTGATGCGCGCCCGAACCGGCCGCATCGCCGAGGCCATCGAGATCCACATCGGCATCGCCCGCGTCCGCGTGACCTCGCTCGGCCCCACCCACCCCCAGACCCGCCAGGCCGCCGACAACGCCCTCGCGCTGTGGCTCCGCGACATCCCCGACGACCAGGCCCACGTACACGGCTCCGCGCTCCTCGACCTGCGCAGCCGCGTCCCCGACGACCGCGCCCGCGCCCACGTCCGCAGCCGACTCGACCGCATCCACCGGCATGCGACCGCCGGGGCAGCCCCACCGACCCCGGCCCCGCCGCCGTCACCCATCCTGGCCCCGCAGGCCGCAGGGGCGAGGCCCACCGGCCCGCCCGCCGAGGCGGCACCGGCCCCACAACCACCCCCGCCACCCACGTCGCCCCCGCAGGCCGCAGAGTCGAGGCCCACCGGCCCGCCCGCCGAGGCGGCACCGGCCATGACCGAGATCCGCGCCGCCGCCGCCATCGGCGACTACCCCGCCGCCGTCGCCGCGACCGAGGCCCTGATCATCACCATGGCCCGCGTGTACGGACCGGAACACGCACACACCCTCGCCGCCCTCGACGTCCGCGCCCAGATGCTCGCCGCGGTCGGCGAAACCGGCGAGGCCCTCGCCGTGTACGTCGACCTCGCCCAGCGCCTCGCCCGACACAGCCCCCGCGACGACACCGCCATCCACGACGCGGCCGTCGCAGCCGACCGACTCTGGCACCGGCTCGGCACCACCGCGGCCGGCCTCCGCGCCGCGCACGCCGTCCTCACCATGCACGAGACGGCACACCCCACCGGACTCGCCGCCGCCGAGACCCACCGCGACACCATTCGCGCCACCCTCACCGACCGCCGCCGCGCCACCGACTGACCCGAAGCCCCCACCATCGAATCCGGATCGGTGGCCGGGGCCGAAGGCGATCAATCTGGCAAGTTTTTGCGCGCCGAGCCGGCGCCGGCCGCGGCCGTTCTCAGACCACCGTCGTGTCGATCGGTGGCCCGTCGTCCGAGGCCGGGGGCAACTCGCGTTGGAGGACCTGCGCGAGCGCGTCCCGCATCAGGTCCCCGACCGTCACGATCCGCCCGCTCAACTCTTGTCGCTCCCGGAGAGCCGCCTCGGTCGGCGAGAGCCCATGACCGTCCCGCCACGCCATCAACCTCAGGACCGCCGGCTCGGACGTCCAGTACGCCGCCCGACGTGCCGTCTCGACCAGGTCCCCGGGCAGGCGCACGCTCAGCCGGGCGTTGCGGTTCATCGACGAGAGAGTGCCCCAGGGGCGACCGGCCGCGCCCGTCGCCCCGGCCGGCGCCGGCTTCCAGGCCCGGTCCCACCCACGTTCGGCGAGCTCCGTCCGCAGCCCCTACCCGAGCAGGAGATCGGCCGTGCCCATGAGCTGGTCGGCCGCGCGCAGACGCGCACGCTCGACCCGCACCGCCTGCAGATGTTCCGACCGCTCACGCGAGGTCAGGCCGTCGGGAATGCGAGCCACCCGGATTCCTCGCCACCGTTGCTCGCGTCGGGCCTCCGCGCGCACCAGTTCACCCAGCGCGGCCAAATCCTCACGACGAACTTTGACATTCATCGGCACCAGGCCACGGGAATTCACCACATTCATCGAATCAATCTAGCAAGTTTACGCGGGATTCCGTTCGGATTGGGTGCGCGATATATCTGGTGCCATGACACGGGGGGCGGTCGGGGAGCGGGACCAGGGCGACGGGCGCACCGTCGTGCCGTGGCTGTCGCTCGCCGCCGACGCGTCGACCCGGGCCCGCTACCGGGCCATGGTTCATGTCCGCGGTGACGCCGACTGCTGGTACTGGACGCGGAATCTGTCATCGTCGGGACACGCGAAATTCCGTGCCGGGTCGCGGACGAGCGGCACCTCGCGGATGGTCACCGCGCACGTGCTCGGGTGGGTGATCCACCACGGCGCGATCCCGCCCGAGGTCGTGCGGCACACGTGCGACGAGCCGAGTTGTCAGCAGCCCCGCCATTGGGTCGCGGGCCGGCGCGGGGAGAACGTGATCGACTACTACGCGCGCCGTCACCGGGGCCCGCTCGCCGACGTCCGAGGGCCCCGCGGCCGGGCGGAGGCGATCCGCGCCGCGATCGTGTCCACCCTCGCGGCCGACCCCGCGAGTGTGGAGGACGCCATCGCGGCCGCCATCGCGGCCGGCGCTCCACCCGCCACGCAGACCCTGCTGTTTTGACCGGCGACCGGCCGGCGGATCGCGAACCGGCCGGCAACAGTGAAACCCCCGGAGGCATCCGCCTCCGGGGGTTTCGGGTGTGTGGGTGCCGTCCCGGGCACCGTGGCAGAGCGTAGCGCCAGGCACCCGGCGCGCGGTAGCCCGCGCGCCGGGGGGGGGGGGGGGGCGGGGGCCCGCCCCCCCCCCGCACCCCCCGCCCCAGCCCCCCCCCCCCCCCCCCC
>NZ_JBEXUX010000061.1:0-60311 GCF_040629175.1 Embleya sp. NPDC005971
CTACGCCAGGCAGGTGCGAGATGCCCGCGGGACGGCCGTCAGCCATTGTCCGGGTTCACGGTGAGTCGGCCGACGTTGGTGCGGAAGTTGGGCATACCGAGGTGGACGATGGACGGCTGGGCGGCCCGGTCGCGCATCGCCGCCAGCTTCTGTGCGGCGGCGGCCATGGTGGTCTCGATCGCGGCGACCTCGCCAAGCCAGCCCTGGTCCTTGGCCTCCTGGAGCCGGTCGATGAGGTTGGCATGAATCTCTTGGAGGCGCGGCATCTGGGCCGGGTCCACGCGAAGTAGGGGGCATCTGACACAGGCGTTTTCATGCTGGCACGGGGTCGAGTAGTCGCGGCCGCAGGTTCCCAGGGCGACCTTGCGGAGTTCGAAGTGGGAGAGGAATTCGTCCCACTCGTCGGCGGTGAGGTCGCGGTATTCCTCGCTGGGCCGCTCCGCCCGGCGGCGCGCGATGAACGCGCGGTGGTGGGTGATCACGTCCTCGGGATAGGTGGCCGCGTAGCCCATCGTGGTGTCGAGCAGGGCATGCCCGCAGACCTTGGCGGCGATATGGGGCGGGAGGCCGGAGCGCAGTGCGTCGGTGACGAAGATTCTGCGGAAGTCGTGCGGCCGCCATTCGAGTGGCTCGCCGGCGATGGTGATGTGTGCCGCGGCCGAGGTGGCGACCATGCATTCGCGGATATAGCTGCGGGTCAGCGCCCGGTCTTCGGAGCCGTAGCGTCGCTGGAACAGGAACGGCATCGGCGCGCTCCAGGTCTGCTCGAACACGTCGTAGGCCGACACGAGGGGCAAAGCCGGGTTGCCGCGTCGGACTCGGAAGATGACCGCGGTGAGGACCTCGGCGAGTTCGGGTGAGACGAGCAGGAGCCGTTCGGCATCGGTTTTCGAGGGGGCGATCTGCAACATGGGGACGACTTCGCCGGTGGTGGGCAGCGTGTAGGCGACGAAGCTGTGATGGGTGAGTTCGAGCATTTCCTCGATGCGGATCCCGGTTGCGCGTAAGACCTCGACCGTCGCCCAGGACCAGAACGCGGACTCTTCCTCATGCGTGAGGTTGCGCTTCTTGCCGGCGGGAAGCTCGATCGCGTAGACGCGTCCGGACGGGCCTTGCCGACAGCGGAGGAAGGCGCGCCCGTCGACTGTGAAGATCTCTCCTTCGCTGGTGTCCCGGGCGGCGGCGATCAAGCCTTCCGCCTCCTTGTGCTGTTGTTCAACAGCGCGGACCAACGCCGGAAGCAGCGGGAGCTGGGCCCGGGTCCGTTGGTCCATCCGGGACTTGACCCTGGACCTGGCCTTCTTGGTTGCGCACTCACTCGCCTTGATCGGGCAGGGAACGGCCCACCTCGCCCAGCGGGCGGGGTCGTCGGCCGCCCAACGGGCGATGTCCTCGTAGAAGGCCTTGACGAAGACCAGTTCGCTGCGGAAGTTGATGCGGGGCCGGATCGCGTTGCCGTCCGCGTCGCGGATATAGGCGAGCCGTTCCTTCCACGCCTTGGCGACTTCCGGTGCCAGGTGCAGGGAGTCGATGCCGGGATGGTGGCGTTCGAGGTCGCGTCAGAACAGACGACAGAGGTTGCGGGCGATCGAGCGGAGCGAGGTGTGGTCGAGCTCGGGTGCCCGCTCGGTCAGGTATTCGACCATCAGGTCCCGGACGGGCCTGTACTCGATCTCGTACTTGTCGACGATCTGCTCGACGTTGGGGCGCCTTTCGATGCGCAAGGCCCGCAGGCGCGGCGGAGCGGCCGCGGGCAGGATCCCGGTCTCCTTCAACAGCGCGTAGAACAACGGCCGTCCGGCGCTTCCCCGGAAGTGGTGTTCTTCCAGCGCTTCCGTCAGCTCGACGCAGTCGCCGACGGTGATGTCAGCGACTATGCCTCCTTTACTGATCACGATCCAGGTGAGCTTGTTCAACGCGTCCGACCGCGCCCACCCGATCGCGTCCTGCGCGTGCTGCTCAATCCGGGCGAACCCGTCACAGTCGATCGCCCGACGGGCTTCGGCCAGCATCAACGCGAGCCGCTGTCGCAACAGCCACCGATAGGACGGCCGGATCACCTGCCCTGCGATCAACAGAACGAGACCGCCGGTCAGTTCGTCGCGGCGGTACCGTGGCGCATTGTCGCCCAGAACGTTGTCGGTCCACTCGAAGCCGGCGGTGTCCGCGCCGCTGGCCAGCCAGCGGTCCTGCCAGGTGTCACCGGGTTGACGCTCCAGCCAGTCCAGCAGCTTGATCAATCCGCGTCGCCGCGTCAGGTCCCGCTTGACGGTCGCGGTGTCCGTGAAGGTGGTCAGCAGCCGTCCGACCAGGGCCTCGCGTTCCTGGCGTGTCTGCCACCACCCCGCCGGCAGCGGGCGAGCAGGCCACTCCCGGGCAGACATCGTGGCCCTGGGTGCGATTCCCGCCGCAGGCTCGACACGGATCTTGCGGGCCATCACGCCTCCCCAGACATCTGCGGGGTTCCGAACAGCGCGGCCAAGGCCTCCGGTCGATAGCCCGGCGCGGGCGGCGCTGGGAGGGCTTCCCCGCGGCGCCGTTGTCGCTCGTGATGCGCGAGAACGTGGCGGACCACCTCATCGGGCGCGGGGTTCGTGTAGACCTCCGTGGTGGTGATGTGGGCGTGGCCGAGCACCCATTGGACGTCAGCGAGCGTCAGGTCCGGGTCGCGGATCATCCGCTTGGCCGCGCTGTGCCGCAGGTCGTGAAGCGTCCAGTTGGCTCCGAGGAACTGGTTGACGCGAGTGAAGACCATCCTGGCCGCGTCGTAGGTGAGCGGCCGGAACGGTCGACGCAGGGTCCACCACAGCGGTTCAGAAGCTCCTCGCGGGACCAGGCCGTGGGTCTCCTGCTGATAGAGGCGCAACCAGACGAAGGCGTCCGCCGAGGCGGGAAGGTGCTGGAGCGTCCGGCTGCCCTTGCGGAGCACTCCGACCGTCTGGTCCTGCGGCGCGACGAGCCCCTGCACGACGCCGAGGAGTTCCGACGCCCTGGCCCCCGTGGAGACGTAGAACGCGATGAGCGCTCGGTCGCGGTTCGATGTGAGGCTGGCGAACAGCTCGTTGAACGCCTGATCCGGGATGACCCTCGGGGCAGGCCTGGGCTCTTTGGGCTGGTAGGCGGCCCTTCGCATCGGCTGCCGAAATGCCTGCATCGGACTGTGGTGCGCGTTGAGCCTCCCCTCCTCGGCCCCCTCCGCGGCCGGGAACGGGTTGATAAGCGGACGGCCGTGCATGTCGCGGTGGTACTCGTAGAAGGAGCGGATCACCGTCCGGGCGTGACGCCGGGTGCGAGGGGCGTAGTACTGGCCCGGTGCCGCCTTCCCGGTGAGCGGGTTCACGGACCCTGGCGCGGGAGCATCCGATCGGCGGGGCCGCGACGGTTTCCGTACCGTCTTGAGCCAGAGCGCGAAGTCCCGGGCCTCGGCGCGGCCCGCGGCATCCCACGCAACGTCGATTGCCCGAAGGAACCGGAACCAGCTCAGGAGCTCGTACGCGTACGACCGGAGCGACGCCGGTCGAGCGTCATCGGCCAGCATGTGGTGCAGGAACTCGCCTACTGCGGCGACCTCGACACCGTGCTCGTCAAGAAGCGCGAACGGCTGCAACGGATCCCCCGTTTCCGCGACCCGGCCCACCCGTTCGACCGTCAACGCTGCGACATTCCGGATCCCCACGTCCGCCATCCCATCCTCCGTGCGCCGACGAACTCGACGACACGCGATGACAGCAGATCCAGCCCGATACGCATCACCGCAGCCGAAATGTTCGGAGAACGACAACGGCCGCGTGCGGGGCCGATCGGCGCAGCCGGCGGGCGATCTCGGCCGCCCTCGTCCCGGAACGTCGGGAACGTGACGACGGCCCCGGCATACGCCGCACCACACACCGGCCCGCGCCGGGCAGGTTCCGGCCGGCGTGAGGGCCGCCGTCGACGTCCGACCCGTGGCACAGGCCCGTGAGGGGATCGATCGCCGGATCCCTTGCACACCAGGACCACCTCGCCTCGCCACCGGGACCCGGCGGGACGAGGTCGACCGGGGCGATCCGATCGCGAGCCGCGGGTGTCGGCAGTGCGGCACTGCGCAGGGGGTTTCGTGTACGGCCGTGGTCATCGCCGGCGCTCGGTCGGGGCTTCAGCGTGGCGGCTCGTCGCACCACAGGCGCGTCGTCGGCACGAGCGCCGGCGGGGGGCTCGTGGGCAACAGAACGGCCAGGGCCTCCTCGACGCGGCCGAGGTCAACGAGGTGACAGGCGAGGTCGTGGCTGTTCCCGGGGTCGTGCCCCTGGAGGACGGTGACGGCCTCCTCGGTGCGCCCGGCGCCGGCGAGCAGGCGTGCGATGTCCTCCGCCGCGTACCAGGTGTCGCCTTCGGGGTGGGCGCGGGCGTGTGCGACCGCCTCGTCGATACCGGCGCAGGCGACCATCAGCGGCAACCGGATCCGGTACAGCTTCCACTCGTCCTCACCCCCGCGTCGGGCGTGGAGGGCATCGAGGTGGGCCAGGCCGTCGGCGGGGCGGCCCCGATCGAGGCACAGCCCGGCCAAGGCGTGGAGAATCCAGTCGTCGCCGGGGCGGGCGTCGGCCCCGGCGCACATCACGGCGATCGCCTCCTCTCCCCGTCCGTGCCGGGTCAGGAGCCGCGCGAGATCGTAGGCCACGTTCGGATCCCGGGCCGCCGGACCGTCGGTCGGTCCGTACACGGCGATCGCCCCGTCCACGTCGCCGCCCTCCTCCAGCACCTCCACCAACCGCCCCACGGCCTCCTGATGCCCGTCCGACGCGGCGTAGGCGCGTAGTTCCCCGACCCGGCCGTGCCGGGCCAACAGGTCGGCGAGCCGGTCTCGGCCGTTGACCGAGACGATCCGCCGGCGGTGGAGCAGGGCGACGGCCTCGTCGATGCGGCCCTGGCGTTCGCGGATCGTCGCAAGCGGGCTCAACGCCGTGTCGGGTCGAGGCCGCAGCAGCACCACGGGCCGTCGCAGCGGTGGTCGGCCCGAATCCGGCCGGCGAGCAACGCGGCGGCCTCCTCGTCGCGGCCCGCGACGCAGGCGACGTCGACCAGGGCGGTGGCGATCACCCGGTCGTCGACATGCGGCACGAGCAGGTCGAACGCCTCCCCGGCGCGGCCGTGCCGGGCGAGCAGCCTCGTGTAGGCGTCCAGGGCTTGGGGTGTCCGGCCTCCATGCGCTTTCGGGTGATGTCGATCGCCTCGTCGACGCGGCCCCAGCCCTCCAGCACCCCGGCCGCGCCGACGACGGCCGTCCACCGGCCCGTTGCCACATACGGGGCCAGGACCTCCCACGCGTCGGCCTCCCGGCCCCGATCAGCCAGTGCCCGCGCCCACGCCAACGCGCAGAACCACTGGCCGCGTCCGGCCTGCGCCTCCACCACGTCGGCACGGCCGCGTTCGAGCAGCCTCGAGGCCAGCTCCGGCGGAATGCAGCCGGACTGTGTCCGGGCCCGGGAGTCGAGATCGGTGGCGTCCACGACGGGGCACCATAGCGCCCGCCCCCGACACCGGACCGACACCACCCAGCGGATGGGTGCAGGCCGTCGAGGGTCGGTGACCGCTCTCGACGACATCACGACCCCGGCGGGCCCGGGAGGGGAACGGGGTCGTGTCGGGCCGCTCGGGTAGCGTCCCGAGTCCCGCGACGGTCGACCATGCGAAGGAGCCGAGCCGTGAGTACCGACAGCGTCGAGTGGTTGCAGGACTCCTACTTCGTCGAGTTCGGCTACTGCGTGACGTTCGCGCGCGGGTTGTCGGCGACGGAGTTGTTGCGGCGCATGGGCTGCGACACGGCGAACACCGCCCGCAAGGGCGTGGTCGACGCGAACCACCGGATCGAGGACGTCGCCGAGGAGTTCGGCCATCGGGCCGTCGCGGACAGGGAGGGGGTGATCCGGGCCGGCGAGGCCGACGGTTGGGCGTTCGCCGTCGAGGATGCCGGCAGCCGCGGCACCCACCACGACATCCTCGCCGCCGTATCGACCGGCACGACGGCCCTGTGCACCTTCTGGAACATCAACGCGCTCACGATGTTCCATTACGCGCAGTCCGGGGTCGTAGTGTGCGGGTTCGACCGGCCCCGGGACCGCCGGGGCCCCGACCCGGACCGGCTGGTTCCGCACCTGACCCGCGGGGGTCTGCTGCTGCCCGACGGAACCCAGCCCGACCTCGGCATCGACGAACGACAACGATTCGTCCACCGCATGCTGCACACCGAGTTCGGCACCACACTGCCCCGCGAGGACGTCGAGTACGGCGAACTCCTCGCCGCGATGTACTGAACCCGGGCACCCGGGCCCGGGAACAAGACCCGCGTGCCCTCCTCGGGCCGGTGGGCGGGACACGGAAACGAAGGACGCCACCCGGACAGCCGGGCTTCGGGATCGACGAACCGGCCGGCCGCCCCCTCCCCTCGGAGCGTCGGCCGCCCCCGACACGGCGGAACACTCCGACGTCCCGACCGGACGAACACGAAAAGAATTCAGAACACGGGTCGCTCCGGTCGCTCCCTCGGCGTCCACGGGCCGGGCTCGGCCGCCGTCGTGCGAACGTCCCCGACGCGCGGCGACGGTCGAGGATCACCGCCGCAGCTCCCGGCCCGACACACGACGAACACCGCGTCCCGGGCCGCGACTTCGGCATCGCACCGGGCGCGCTCCGCGGCATTGCGGCGGCACGCGGTGCGTCGAGGCCGTACTCCCGCGCGTCGGAGACGTCGGGGATGTGCAGGGCTCGCGCGCCGGCGGGCGCGGGTTCAGGCGTCGCGCCACGCCTGCCGGAAGCGTTCGCGATCGGCCGGGTCGTCGTCGGGTCGGGTGGAGAGCAGGACGCGCCAGGCGGTGAGTTCGACGTCGCGCAACCACGCCTCGCCCAGGATCACGGCCTCGGAGCCACCGCGATCGAGGGCCTCGACCAGAGCCCGCCCCACGACGCGCGCCGTGGCGCTGCGGCGGTCGCCGGCGACCCCGGCCAGGAAGGACAGGATCTGCCCGGCCAACCCGGCGCCGTCGCCGGACAGCGCGCGCAGGACCAAGCCCTTGACGTTGGCCGGCAACAGATGGGGATCGTCGGACGCCTTCCACAACCGCACCCAGAAGTCGTCGGGGCCGCCCGGTTCGGGAAGCACCGCCCACAGGGTCAACAGATGCGCGCCGGCGGCGTAGGAGGAGGAGTGGGCCGCGGCGAGGGCGGCGACGTCGCACACGCCGCGGACGTCGAGATCGGCGGCGGGAAAGTCGCCGGGCAGATTCAACCGCCCGAGCAGGTGCGGCAGCAGGGCCTCGGTCATGTGGGGACGGTGATCGGGCAGCATCCGGACTCCCGTGGGTCGGGTACGGGCGGCACCGGCGCGCTCGGCGCCGGTCGTGTCGATCCTCGCAACCACCGTGCGACCACCGCGGCGACGTCGGCGGGCCTTGGCCGGGAACAGAGCACGAACGCCGCGTTGTCGCCCCCCGGACATCGGCGTGACCATCGGTGGAGGGGGTCCGCGACGCGTTGCCGGGCGTGCGCACCGAGTCGGCGGCCCGTGGTCCGCCCGTCCCGGCGCCGACCGTCGGCTACCGCGGACGGTAGGAGCTCGCGATCTCCCAGACCCAGACCGCCATCACGACCAGACCGACGGCCCACGCCAGCACCGCGCCGTAGCGCACGGCCCGCACCCGGGCGAGGATCGCGGCCGTCCCGGCGACGGCCAGGACCGGCCCGCCGAACCACGGGATCCGCCAGCACAGTGCCTGGCCTCGCGTCGTGCAGATCAGACCGTCCGCCGCCGAACCACACGGATCGCTCCCCATCGCCCCCAGCGGCAGAACCAGCATCAACAGCCCGGTCGCCACCCACAACACCACCAGCGCCGACGCCGTCAGCACGCCCCGACCCCCGCCGCCCGTCCCCGGCGCCCGGGTCCCGCCCACCGCATCGCGCCGCCCCGCCGTCCTCGTCGTCATGCACCCACCCTGCCGGGGCGGGAGAGCGCACTCACAGGGACGACGTACTCAACCGGACGCGTCCACGTACTCAACCGCCGGGCGCGTACGGGTTCGAAGCGGGCCCGGCGAGGTGTGTTCCCGACCGGGTTCCATCGTCTCGAACACAGGACCCACGGCGGACAGGACCCGGCGGAGGTGGGCTCGGGAGCCGGGGTGGGTCAGGCCAGGTGGACGGTCCCGAGAGGGACGGCGTCGACCAGGCGGTGGAGGGGGCCGATCAGGTCGCCGGAGAGTGCGATCCGGTGGTGGGGTTCGAGCGCGTCGGTGACCTCGGGGACGGGCCGGGCTCCACGGAGGCGGGCGACCCGGTACCCGTTGCCGTCGATGTCGACCGCCACGACCCGGCGCAGCTCGATCCGGTCGTCGCGCTCGTGGAACAGCCGCTCTGCGGCCGCCCGTGACTCCTCCATCGCCTCGTCGAGCGCCGCGTTCGGAACCGACCACGCTTCGCACATGAACGCGAGGCCGGCGAAGCCGTCCGGGGAGTCCGCGACGCGCCGTGCCGGGCGCTGTCGAGCACGGGTTGCCGCAGACCCCACCCGGCCGGGACGTCGGCCGGGTTCCGGTCCCGGCTGTCGCGCCACCGTCGGGAGGGGACCACGCGTAGCTCGATCGCGCCGACGTCCATGGCCGGCTGGTGAAGACCCCACAGCGTCGGCTCGCGGGGGGCGCCGATATCCCGGCGGACGCCGCCCGCGGGCGGGTAGCGTCGCGGGATGACTCGATTGCGCATGGTCGCCCCGGCCGTCGCAGCCGCCGCGTTCCTCCTGGCAGGCTGCTCCGACCACGACGGGCCCCACGCCCCGGACCCGAACGCCACGCCCGTGTACCGATCCAACATCTACTACTACGGGGGTCCCTCCCCCGGGTTCGCATGGCACTCCCCGACGCCACGATGACCACGGCAATTCCGCGACTGCCGGGCACGCCACCCGACACGGGACCCGACCGACGCCTCGAGATCGCGTCAGGCACCGGGGGCGTCAATCCCCGCACGGCGGTGTTCCTCACGGCGCCTCGGCCCGTGCAACGCGCAGGTTCCCCATCGGCGGGGCCGGCGTGGCACACCGCGCGGGCGGCCGGGATCGTCGGGCTCGGCGCGCGGTCCGGGGAGTCCTGGAACGACGATGCCCGGGCCCACGGCGTACCGCACCCGAGGATCGCGACGGGCCGTCCCCCGCGCGCCGGGCTCCCGCCCCCTGGGCCGGCCCGGGAACGGGAACACCCTCGGCGACGGGAACGGCGCGGCCGCATCCCGCGGTCAGGCCGCGTGCTCGAGGGACGACGCCGGACGCGCCGCCGCGGTCACCGGCCGGCCGGAGGCCACCAGCCGGCTCCGGACGAAGATCGTGGCCACCCGGGTGACGACCTCGGTGAGCGCCATCAGCACGAACGCCGAGACCCACGCCTGGTCGGTGGTGATGTCGTGGGCGAGGCTGAAGTGGGCGACGTGGTCGGCGCCGCCGTGGTCGACCCAGATCTGGAAGCCCATCCGAGCGCCCATGCCCAGCACCCACAACACCGCCGAGACCGCACCGGCCTTGATCAGCAGATGCCCGCCCGCGGAACGGATCCGGGTGAAGACACCGCCGGCGACGCCGAGCGCCGCGCCGAGCGCCATCAGCGTGCCGATCAGCACCGTGTCGTTGCCGGCGGTGGGGATCGAGTGGAGGTACTCGGACCCCACGAACGCCACGATGCCCAGCGGGAGGAGGAAGGTCTTGCGGTCCAGCCGCCCTTCCCGCAACTGCCGGAAGACGACGAGGACGAGGACGATGTCGGTGATCCAGTCGGCGTGTGTCATGTCCCCAGGCTGTCGCCGCCGCCTTTCTCGCACCTGGACCCACGGGTGGAACAACGGGTGGAGACGCGGGTGGACCCCCACGACCACCCCCGCGCCCCGGCAACCGCTCGGGGCGGCCCGAGGCCACCGAACGCATCGCGGCGGCCACGACCATCCACGCTCCGGGGACTCCCTCCGGGGAACGGCGGGCGCTGTCGGACCGGGTGTCGGCGCCCGGGACGGAAACCACCGCCCGCATCCGCACCGACGACTTCGCCGGGTGCCGCGACACCGGTCCCGGCACGAGCACGCGTCACCGCCGCGGGGCGGGTCGATCGACGGGGACCCCGTCCCGGCGCAGGGGTCGTCCCAGGATGTGGTGCATGTCCTGTTCGATCGCGTCCAGGAGTTCCGCGCCGAATACGCAGAAGGTGTGTTCCCAGGGGTGTCCGAAGGTGCCGAATCGCAGGTCCTCCGCGAGGAAGACGTGGTAGTCCCCGTCGGGGTATGGGCCGAACGGCCAACCCTCGCGCGAGCGCCCCTCGAGCACGCGCGGCAGGAACATGTCGGTCTCCGGGACGTCCGGACGCAGCCTGTGGCAGGTGTGCTGCCAGTCCAGGAGCCACAGCGACTCCCCCGGCCCGCAACGGTCGACGAGCCCGTCCTGGACGACGTCCACCAGACGGTCGAGATTCCGATCGCCGGGATCGTCGCGCAACGCGTCCAGGCTCCACGTGATCGACGGCGAGGGCTCCGTGATCCCGGGAAACTCGCACACGCTGGGTCTGAAGGCGAAGCGGGCGTCGAAACGGTCCCAGACATCGGTGTATTCGGGGCCGGACAGGATGCGCAGGCGTTCGACCGTCACCCGGCGAACCTATCGTCACGCGGCCCGCACGCCCCCGGCGCCCAGGCCGGTCATCCCCCGACGGGGTCACACGAGGCACAGGCGCCATCGGCCGGCGCCGGTAGCCCGGGACCTCGACGTCCGGGCGTGGCCCTTCGCGGGCCGGGCACCCCGGTGCTGCGGGTCGGGTTCGAAGTATCGCGGCTCGGCAAGGGCGCGTTCGCCGTGGGGCGGAAACACCATCACCGCGTACCGCGGACGAGTGTCCACGGCCGCCGGGACGGCGGTGCCGCGCGTAAAGACCGTCCGCCGGTTCTCGCGCGCGGAGCGCACAGCGCTCAGTCGTGGATCGCCCAGGCCTCCGGCGGCAGCCAGTGGGGAAGGTCGTCGAGTGCCTCGACGGGGTAGAGGATCGGCCGGGTGAGGAGGCGGTCGCCCTCGCGTTGCACGTTGATCGTCACGCCCAACGACTCGGAGGAGGGAACGCCCGCGCTCATGTAGGCGAGTTCGGTGTACGGCGGGCGGGTCTCGGCGCGGTCGAGCATCCATTGCTCGAGGACGGAGGGCACGCGGCCGACCAGCGCCGTGCCGTCCGCGAGGACTTGGGGTCCGCACAGGGCGTCGACCGCGACGCCCGCGAGATGCTCGCCCCGGTAGTACAGGCGCAGACCGAACTCCCGATACCACCCCTCCTCGACCGTGTGGACGCTCGCGCCCGGCGGACAACTACGCCTGTACCGCTCGGTTTCCGCGGTGACCTCGCTCATCGCGTCCGCAACCTCGTCAGGGCCCATGCCGAAGCGCAGCGGCCCGACACCCACGAACGGCTCCAGCACCCACGCCCGCCGCTCTTCGTCCGGCAACACATGCCACCACCCCTCGAACACGATCACGGAGCCTACAGGTGCCCACGGATATGGCCACGACGCCGCGGACCGTCGGCGCAGGGCGGCGGGGATGTGCCGCCGGCGCGCCACACGTGCCGGAGGTGGTCGGTGAGCGTGTCGACGACGGCGTCGCGGCCGTCACGGCAGGCCAGGACGAAGTCGACGTCGGCGTAGCCGTTCTCGACTCCGTCCTCGGTGTTGAAGACGACGCTCGTGACGTGTGCGGGGAGTTGTGGAAGGAACCAGGTGGTCCACGCCTCGGCGGCGGCGCGGGCGTCGCAGATGCGGATGCCCAGCGACGGCGGACGCGGGGTGTAGGAGCCCTGGAACAGCCAGGGCCCGATGGGGAACCACGCTTCGAGGAGAGGCTCTCCGCGAAAGCCCTCCCCGGCCCTCCAACGGGCGTCGGGTCGTTGTTCGAGGGAGGCGATGACCTGCTCGACGGCGAGGTCCCACGGTTGGTCCGGGGCCGGGGCGAAATACCAGGGGGTGGCGTAGCCGGCGGGGTCCGTCGTCACGAGGTCGTCCTTCCGGATTCGGCCGAGGCGCGAGCGTCCCGGGCCGGTATGGATCGAACAGGTCCGCCCCGCGGGCTCGGTCCGGGTTCGTGTCTAGGTTCCGGTGGCGTCGAGGGGGTGTGATTGGGCCAGTCCGCCGGTGAGGACGGTGGCCGGCGCGTCGGGTGCGGCGGGGACCCGGATCAGGACGCAGGCGAGGAATGTTTCCTTGACGGTGGTGAAGGGCCCGCTCCGGCCCGGGAACGCGATGGTCGTGCGGGCGGTGGCGGTCAGGTGTGCCTCGGGTATCAGGGCCTTGGCCTCGATCGTCTTGTCCAGGACGCAGGGGACCAGGCGGTCGCCGGTGGCGGTCCGGAACGTCTGCCGGACGACGGGGCGGGCGGTGACGGTGGTGGTCTGCGACATCCGCTCGTCCCGGTGGGCGTCGTCCTCGATCCGCTTGCGCAGGTCGGTGGTGTGACTGCCCGGCGTGAAACGGTCCTCGGCCGCGCCGGGGCCGGCGGGCACCGACATCACCGCGGCGTATCGCCCGCACACCGCCGCGGCGTCGCCCGCGGTCGTGGTGCGCGCGGAGCCGGAGGCGTCGCGGGCGACGTCGTCGAGTGTGGGGCGGGCCTGGCGTTCGGGGCTCGCGCTCGCCGTCGCCGGTGGGTCGCCCACCCGGGCGTGGGCGGTGAACACGGCCTTCCACGGCGCGCCGGGCGTGTCCTGGACGAAGTGGACGACGGCCTTGTCCTCGCTGTCGGCACCGGTGGCGGCGACGGCGACGAACGTGCGGGGATGGCCGCTCGCCCGGGGGATCCAGAACTGCGGGGCCAGGTGGGTGAACGGCTTGTACGGTTCCCGGTCCGGGCGTGCCCGGTCGGCGCGGTACGACGCCAGTGACCCCTCCAGCAGTTCGCCGCCCTCGACCCCGGCGAGGCGGTCGCCGTCGAGCGCCGCGTTCGCCGTGTTGTTCTCGGCGTCGTAGCGCTCCAGGACCTGCCGTGCCTCGACCTCGGAGATCACCGCAGGATCGGGTACCGGCGCCACGACCGACGCGCTGGGCACGGCCGGCTTGCCCGACCCACCCCCCGACGAACACCCCGCCGCGGCCCCGACCGACGCCAGAGCGATCACCGCCGCACCCACTCGTCCCGCCCGACTGTGCATCCGTTCCCCCGAACTCCCGTCCGTCACCGACGAATCCACACTCTCACGCGCCCCCGACCACGCGGACGCGCAGGCAACAGGGGCGGAGCGGTGGGGCGGATCGGATCACGAGCGCGAACCCTCGGGGAACGTCGACCCCGCACGGCGTGTTCCTCACGACGCCTCGGCCTCGGCCACGCGCAGGTTCCCCATCGGCGGGGCCGGCGTGGCGTACCGCGCGGGCGACCGAAATCGCCGGGCTCGGCACGCGGGACGGGGTATCGCGGGCTGCGGAGCGCTCGAAGGCCCTCTCCGCTCTTCCGGCCCGGACGCGTTCGCACCGGGCCCGGGGACGAGTCGGGCACGCCGGAGTCGGACCGATCGGATCGAGCCGCCCGATTCCCGGGCCGCTCGGGCGGCGGGCAGCGTGGCCGTCGCCCTGATCGCTCGGCCCACGAGGGGTGGCCGGCCTCGTCCGGCGAGGATGCGTCGCCGGGTCCGGATCCGGTCGGTGGTGACGCCGAGTGCTCGCGCTGCCCGGTCGACGGTCAGGGCGATGGTGGCGTCGACGGCGTCGGCCCGGGAGGGGTGGCCGGCGCGTCGGGCGGTGTGTTCGCGTTCGCGGACGGCCGGGGCGCCCCCGGCGTTTGTTGCGGGCGCGTGGCAGGTCGTCGGTGTCGACGTCGAGGGGTTCGTCGGAGCCGTCGAAGTGGGGCGTTGGCACCCCGCGTCCGCTGGTCACGCCCGAGGCGCGAAGCGCTCCAGGAGCCGCTCGCGCTGTTGGACGCCCAGGCCGCGGACTCGGCGGTTCTCGGAGATCCCCAACTCGACGAGAAGTTCGGCGGCGCGTGCCTTCCCGATGGACGGGAGGGATTCGAGCAGGGCCCGGACCGGCATCTTGCCCATGGCGAGGGTGTCGGTGGCCAACACCTCGCCCAGTGACAGCCGGCCGCTCTTGAGAGCCGCCTTCACCGCGGCTCGTTCCCTGCGGACGGCGGCGGCCTTGGCGAGCGCGGCGCTGCGCTCCTCGGGACTGATCGTCGGCACGGCCATCGGGTACTCCTCGCGTCGTCCATCCGGAACGGGCCCATCATGGTCGATGCCACCGACGACGCCCGGCACGGCCGTCCGCGCCGAACCTTGCGGCCACGCACGCGACTCGGCGCGAGCGTCGGCCCCGTCCTACTTCCCCGACGTGGCGGTCGCCACCAGACAGACCACGTCCGGCCGGGCGCACATCGCCGCGACGTCGGAGGCGTTCGGGGGCGGCGACGTCGGGGAGTCCGCGACCGCCGGCCGCTCCGCGGGGGCGGCGGACAGCCCCTCGTCGAGCACACGCGTCGCCGACCACGCCGCCACGACGACGAACACGTAGAGCACGACGTGCTTCCGGTACCGACGCATGATCCTCCCGTGGATGCGAACGGCAACACCGTAACCAGGGCCTCCGACACCGGCGTTCGCCGAACTCAGGGGTTCGCGGTCGCCTGCCCCGGACTCCGGCCCCGCCCACCGACGGGGCGCCCCGGACGGCGAAACCCTTCGGCCCGCGTCCCCGGGGGTGATGCGCCCATCGGGCGAATGCCGTCCGCACGGTGGCGTGGCGTCCCCGGAGTCGACGTCCCGCCCCGGCATCGTGGCGGGTGTCGCGACACGTTCGTGTGTGGGCCCGAACACCCTCGCCGACGAACCGGCCGGCCGCCTCTTCCCCTCGGGGCGCCGGCCGCTCCCGGCACGGCGGAACACGCCGGCGTCCCGACCGACGGCGCGAGACGTCCCGACGGGCTCAGCCGGCGCTCCCCCGGCTTCGGTGCCCGTAGCGGCTCAGGTCCGCGGAACGCCGGCCCGGGGGTTGGAGGTCGGTGGAGGGGCCGCTCACCCGCGAGCTCACCGTCCCCTCGATCCCGAGGCAGGAGCCCCAGAACCTGCTCGACGAGGACGATCGATGGCCGCTCCTGCAGCGATGCCTGACCGACGATGATCTCCCTGCGGACGTCCGGGCCGCCGGCGCAATCACCCTGCTGTTCGGCCCGTCCACCGAACGCCTCTGCCATCTGAGACGCCCGAGCACCTCAAATTCGGCGACAAGCACGCCCACCTCGTCCCTGGGCCGCCATCCTGTCCTGCTGCCCCCACGTCTCACCGAACAGCCTCGGCTCCGACCGCAGCTCTCGCGAGTCCACGCAGGCCCCAGGTGGCTCTTCCCGGGCATGGTTTTGGCAAGCCGATCTCGACGCATGGCATGACCCAGAAACTCAACCGGCACGGCATCCCGGTTCGCACCGCGCGCAACGCGGCGCCGGCCGCCCTCGCAGCCGATCTCCCAAGCCCGATCCTCGCCGACGTGACCGGGATGCACCGCCACACCGCACTCCGCCGGGTCGCCTACGCCCGACGAGACTGGGCCGAGTACCTCGCCGCCCGGGCCTCGGACAACGAGGGTCGCCCATGACCATCGCCGTCAGACACGAGGGGCACCCAGGCCGACCGACGCCTGAACGCGCAGCGTGATCGGATACCAGCAGCGCACGAAGCGGAGGAAGACATGTCAACAGCCGCAGTTCCGACCCCGTTTACCCAAACTGCCAGCTCAGCGGAAGCGTCACAGACGACTGGTGGATTGATCATTTTCTTGAACGGTACATCGAGTTCCGGGAAGTCGAGCATCGCCAGGGAACTCCTCCCGATCCTGGACGACACGTACTTCTACATGCCGGTGGACGCCTTCCACGCCATGCGGGCAACACCACGGGACCTCGCCCCCGACCAGCTCCAGAGCGTGCTCAAGCACACCTGGATGGGCTTCCACCGGGCAATCGCGGGGATGGCCGCCGCCGGCAACAACATCGTGGTGGACCACGTCTTCAGCGAACAATGGCGCTTGCTCGACTGTCTTGCCCTGTTCACCCCCGCAGACGTTGTCCTGGTCGGCGTGCACTGCCCCTTGCCGGAACTGGAACAGCGTGAGCGGAAGCGCGGTGACCGCCCGCCAGGTCTGGCCGCACGCCAGATCGCCCAGGTCCATGCCCACGGCCTTTACGACATCGAGTGCGACACCGGCACCACCAGCCCGCTCGACTGTGCTCGGCAGATCAGGGCCTTCCTGCCACAACGTCCGAACCCCACCGCTTTCGAGCAGCTGAAGTCGGTCCGGCACGATGAGCCGCCGACCGGATGACCAACTCCGCTGCCACGGGCTCGACATGGTGGACGCCGGTGGGGGTTCACCGTTACGGGCTGCGGTTTTCCAACGGCCACGCGCGTCCAAGTAGCGAGTGAGGGGTCGGCCTCCCGGCGCCTGAACGCGTTACCGCGCAGGTTCCTCACCGAAGAAGCGACGAGAAGAAGGGGAATAGATAGTGCACGGTCGGAATAACCCCCTCCCGCCAGTACATCGCGCACCTCCGCCCTCAGCCACCCCCTGTCCGAAAACCACCTCCCGTGCTCGAAGCACTGGGAGCTGTACGAAGGATCTTGTGACCATCCGTTGATCGGGTCGTTGATCTGTTCATGGGGCGTGGTGATCTGACGGATCGCGAGTGGGGTTTGCCGGAGCCGTTGTTGCCGGTGAATCCGGGGCGGGGCGGCCGGTGGGCGTCGCATCGTGTGGTGTTGAACGGGATCCTGTATCGGGTGCGGACGGGTGTGCCGTGGCGGGATCCGCCCGAGCGGTTCGGTCCGTGGAGCACGGTCTACGAGCGGCATCGTCGCCGATCGGCGGACGGAACGTGGGAGCGGATCCTCACCGCGTTGCAACGTGAGGCGGACCGCGCCACTCCCGACGCGGTCCTCGCGGCGATCGTGTGGGACGTGGCCGTGGACTCCACGATCGATCGCGCGCATCAACACGCGGCAGGCGCTCGACACACCCGTCCCCGGCGCCCGCACGGTCAAAAGGGGCGGTCGTCGGGGACGAACCGGACGAGGCCCTCGGCCGATCCCGAGGCGGGCTCACCACCAAGCTCCATCTCGCCGCCGACGGCCGGGCACGACCGCTGAGCCTGGTCGTCACGGCCGGACAGGCGGGCGATGCCCCGCGGTTCGAACAGGTCATGCGCGGCATCCGCGTTCCGCGTCCCGGCCCCGGCCGACCGCGGACCAGGCCGGACACGGTCACCGCGGATGCCGCGTATTCCTCCCGCGCGATTCGCGGCCATCTGCGCGGACGCGCCATCCGTCACACGATTCCCGAACGTGCGGATCAGGCGAACAACCGCCTGGCCAAGGGCCCGGCCGGCGGTCGACCACCCGGATTCGACGCGGAACTCTACAAGACCCGCAACACGGCGGAACGCCTGATCAACCGCCTCAAACAGTTCCGAGCCGTCGCAACCCGGTACGACAAGCGCGCCTACGTCCACCGAGGAACCGTCCAGGTCGCCGCCATTCGCATCTGGCTCAGACCATGATCCTTCGTACAGCTCCTAGCCCACGCCCCTACCGGAGTCCGACGATGAAGACGACACCGTGAACCGCCGCCGACTCTTGCGCGGCGCGCTCGCCACCGGCCTCACCGCCACCGCCCTCGGCATCCTGGCCGAGCTGGACCCGGCCCTCGCCGCCGACGCCGCGCCGGCCGAACTGTCCGATCTGGAGGTGGCCGCCGAAACGTATGGCCATGGCTACCGCGGCCAGACCCCGACCCGCGTCCTCGCCGACCTCGCCCAGGACTTCGCCCGGCTCCGGCCCTTGATCGACGCCCCTCAGCCCGCGGCTGCCCGGATCCGGGTGTGCCGCACCGCCGGGCAGATGGCCGGGATGGTCGCGATCGTGCTGCACGACCTCGGCGCCCGCACGGACGCCCGCGCCTGGTTCGCCACCGCGGCCACCGCCGCGCGAGAGTCCCGCGACGACGACCTCCTCGCGTGGACCCTCGCGCGCGAGGCGATGGTCCCGCTCAACTACGGCGCCCCACGAGCCGCGGCAGCCCTCGCCGAGCAGGCCCGACGGGCCGCCGGGAACCGAGCCACCCCGGCGGCGACCCTGGCCGCCGCCGTCACCGCCCGCGCCCACGCCCTGGCCCTGGCCCACCAAGGCGAACAGGCCCGCCGCGCGGTCGCGGACGCCGACGCCCTGATGGAACGCCTCGACGCCGGCGCACGGGCGGACACCTGGCTGACGCACAGCGAACAGAAACACCACGTGCACCTGTCCCACGCGCTCACCGCGCTCGGCGAAACCCGCCGCGCCCGCGAAAGCCAACAGCGGGGATTGGAGCTGTCCGCGCCGACCAGCACCATGACCCGCTCCCTGCTGAGCATCGACGCGGCCGCCTGCGACCACCACGACGGCGACACCAAACAGGCCTGCCGGCGCGCGACCACCGTCCTGGCCGACCTCCCTGCCGCCTACCGCACCGGGCTCGTCCACCACCGCGCCCTCGACCTGTAGCGGTCCGTCCCCGCCCGACACCACCCCGAGCCCGCGGTGCGTGAGTTGTACGACCTCCTGTCAGCTTGAACCAGACAAGAGGTACGGATACGTGGCCGTTCAAAAGCCCGACGCCATCGGTACGGCAACGTTGTTTGCGGGGTGGCCAGCCGGGCGGTGGGTTCAGTTGTCCCTACCTCATTGATCGACGAGGCGGTCGAGGGCGGTGATCTCGCGGGCGCGGTCGTCCTCGACGAGTTCGGCGCGCAGGTCGAAGTGCACGACGTACACCGATCCCGCGACCGGTGCCATCGCGGGCAGGACCGGGTCGGTCGTGCTCACGTGCACGGTGCCGCCGTAACGGGCCACGACGCCCAGGACGGCGTGGAGTTCGTCGAGGTCGCCGGCTTCGACCCCGACACGCCGTCGGGGTGGGGGTGCGCGATCAGACTGATGCCCACCGCCCGGGCGTCGGGGCCGTGGACGTAGCCCGGGAGCGGATCCAGGGTGTGGGTGCGGCAGCGCGTGGTCAGGTCGGCGGTGAACGCGACCGCGTCGATACGGGTGCGCGGGCCGCGCGCGTCCGCCGCGACGGCGAGGTCGAACAGGCGGTCCCGGCAGTCGAATGCCTGCTCCTGGTTCGCCGGGAACAGCGGCCCCACCCGGTGGGCCACCCAGTGCAGTTCCCCGTCAAGTCAGCGTGTTGAGGATCCCACACACCCTGCGACGCCGACGTCCCGCTGGTGGAAGGAATGGTCTGGGTGTGAGGCCCGGGCGGCTGTCGTGTGCGTTTCGGCTCGGCCGACGAAGGTCTCGTACCAAGGCCACATTCGCGTGTGTCTGGACCGCGGCCGAAGCGTTGATTCTCGGCTACTTGGACACGAAGCTCACGCCGGTCACCGCGGTCGCCGGCTTCCACCGCGCCGACGAAGCCCTCCGAGAGCAACCGGCCACGAACCCGTCCGTCGCCGTCGCCCCGATCCGCTCTCCGCAGCTTCCGCAGTCGGGTCGGTCCGCAATGCCCGCCCGTCGCACGGCCGTTCCGGCCGTCTCCTCTCCGGCCCGCCATACTCGGACACTGGGCCGGGCGGGTCACGGAGGACGGCAACTTGGATCACATCTCAGGGTTTGCCGATCGGGTAGAACGCGAAGTGGGCTTTCTTGTCGCCGAGGTCCGGTGCCTGGCCCCAGTACTCGTTGCCGCGGTGGACGGGGAGTGCCGCCGTGGTGGGCTGGTCTCCTGTGGTCGCGTCGTAGGCCTCGCCGTTTGTCCCGTCTCGGAGTTCGACCTGGCCGCGGCTGCGGGATCCGACGAGGAAGCCGTCGGCGGGGGCCGATTCGGCCCATATTTCCGGTTCGTTGACGACGCGGGGTTCACCGAGGATGGACACCGGGCCCTTGGTGGCGTCCAGGGTGTCGTCGCTTTGCAGGGTGCCGGTCACCGTCAGGGTTTTGGCGGTGATCTTCGGGTTCGCGCCGGAGGCGATGATCGCTCCGGTCGTCGTCAGTTGGGACGTGGTGATCGCGGTGGTGACGCTCGCAGCCCCGGCGACGGTGCAGGTCTGCTCGGTCGTCACCGCTTGGGTCACGTTCAGTGTGTTCGCGAAGGTGGCGGAGGGTCCGGTGAGGGTCAATGCGGGGGTGCCGAGCAGGGAGTCGGCGCGCAGGCCCGGCAGGAGGGGTTTGTCGACGGTCACGGTGACCGAGTCGTAGCGGTCGACGCCGCCCGCGGTGGTCTTGACGAGGAACGTCTCGTCGCGGTCGAGTGCGGGGACGGGGTGCGGGAAGGTGATCGGGACTCCGCCCGGGGAGGCCCTGGAGTACAGGATCTTGTGGTCTCCCGCCGGTCCCTGCCAGGTCAGGAAGAACGGGGTCTTCCTGGGGATCAGGGTCGCGGGTGGGGCGCCGGGCGCGGTCGTCAGGCGGGCGGCGAGGTTGGCCGTGTCGGTCGTTTCCTTCGTCGGGTCGTCGTCGGAGGTGGTCGTCGTTGCGGTCTCGGCGGGGAGGTCTCGGCGGCGCCGGGGTGGCTCGGACTTGGTGAGCTTGATCTCCAGGTGGCGGTCGGTGTCGGGCTCGTCGGGGTCGGTGCTGCCGGTCTCGATGACGTGGATACGGGCGGTTCCGGCCTTGCGGCTGAGTTTGATGCCGTCGAGTCGGATCGCCAGGCTCGACCTGGTCTGGTCCTCGCGGTCGTGGTCGGAGCGGGTGAACTCGGCCGTGCCGGACTGGGGTACGGCGATGAGGACGTCTTCCTGGATCGCGATCACCGACCAGGTGTGCGGGGTTGCGGTGGTGACGATGCCGACGCCGGTTTCGGCGAGGTCGGCGGCGATGGTGCCGACCGGCAGCACGATCGTGATCCGGCTGCACCGTACGGGGTCGGGCAGCGGGTTGGACACGAGCAATGTCAGCCTTGCCAGGGCGAGTTCGCCGAAGGGGTCGCTGGGGACGAGTTCTCGCGGGGTGGTCTCGCACGTGTAGGTGAGCAGGGTCGGCAGTTCGGTGCGCGTGATGGGGGTGGTCGGCGTGGTCGTCATGGCGGGACTCCTGCGCGCGTCGAGGGTGTCCGGTGGTGTGGGGTGGTGGGTCAGACGCCGAAGGCGTACCAGTGGAAGGTGTGGGTCCCGCTGGTGCCGGTGAAGCCCCAGGTGGCGGTGTTCTTGGCCTGGATGGGTGCGATCAGGGTGCCGAGCCCGGCGGAGGTGTGCGTACGGAACTCCCTGCCGTCGCCGATGCGTACCCACAGGGTGAGGTCGCTGCCCTGGTGGGCGTTGGCCAGGATGAGGCCGTCGGTGGTGAACGTCTCGGAGGAGCCGGCGGCGGCCAACTCCCGCTTCTCGGCTTTGAGGATGTTGACGCGTCCGGTCGCGGTCAGGCCGTCGGTCGTGGTCACCCGGGCCGCGGTGAGGTTGTTCACGGTCAGGGCGCCGGTGATCGCGAGGGTTCCCGCGAAATGGGTGCCCGCGGCCTTGATCGCGGGGGCGGTCACGGTTCCGGTGACAGTCAGGGTGTTCCTGGCCGTGATCGCCTTCGTGACGGCGAGGGTCTTGGCCACCGAGGTGGGGGATTCGATGCGGATGGCGCTGTCCGGGAGGGGGCCGGCGAGTACCCCGTCGGCGATGGTGACCTTCTGGTACTGGGGTTCGTCGACGTGGACGGTGAACGAGTCGTAGCGACTGACGGTGCCACCGATCTGGGAGACGGTCTGCACGGTGAACGTGGTCTCGCGCACCAGGGGTCCGCACACCGTGGACGTGGCGTCGGCGGGGATGAGTTCGCCGTCGGGCCTGTCGCGGTGGTGCAGTCGGCGTACGACGCCCTGTGCCGGGTTCCACGCGACGGTCACCTTGCTTCCCCACGGGACGCTGACCGCGGGCGCGCGTCCGGCGATCGGCTCCTCGCCGGCGTAGACGCGCAGGTTGGTGCCGACCGGGAAGGTGGTCGTGGTGCCGGCGGGGAACTTCGGCAACCGGGCGAACGCCGTGCGCGGGACGGGGGTGTCCTGGCCCTTGGCGGAGGTCTCCACGATCCGCGGGTAGGCCACGCCGACCGCGTTGTTGACAGGTATGCCGGTGAGGGTGAACTCCACCGGTTCGTCGGTGATGGTCTCGGCTTCGGGGGAGGGCACGAATTCGAAACGGATGCGGTTCGCGTCGACGTCGCGCGGGGCCGGGGTCCATCCCGGGGTGGTGATCGTCGCGTCGATGCCCTCCGCGGTGGTGATCAGGTCACGGGGTCGGGTGCCGATGGGGAGTTCGACGGCGAGGCTGGTGCAACGCACGGCGGTGTGGCCGCCGTTGGACACGGTCACCCGCATCCTGGCCGGTTCGGAGGGGCCCGAGAGGTTCGCCTCCAGTGGGTCGGGGTTGGCACGGACGATGTGGTCCAAGAGCGGTTCCGTCGCCGTGGACACGGCCGGCGCCGTGGTGGGGGTGGCGGTCATGGGCGGCACCTTTCGGGTGACGGGCTGCTCAGATGGGTGATGTGCCGAAGGTGGCGACGAAGATCTTGCTCGCGTCGGGGTTGGTCGCCGTACCGGGGCTGACTTCCACCGTCGCTTGCTCGCCCTTCCGCAAGGGCAGGAAGACCGCGCTTGCCGGGCGTACGTTCGAGCTGCCGCAGCCGACTTGGCGATCGGCGACCTTGAGGGTGGCCCTCTGGTGCGCGCCGGCGGTGCCCGGCTTCAGGTATCCGAGCACGAGCGTGTCGGTACGGCCCCTGCCGACGGGTTCGATGTTGCCCAGGGTGCGGGAGTTCGTGATGCTGCCGAAGATCTTGACGGTCTTCTTCGCGGTGAGGTCCTTGGTGATGATGCCCGCCGACGTGACCTCGCCGCCGGGCACGCTCGAGTTCGCGGCGGCCGAGGCGGGCCCTTGGACGGTGATGCCCTGGGGGGCGGTGAGCCTGTCCTCGGTGGTGAACGTCTGCTCGCTGGTGAGGCCGCCGCGGGCGGTGATCGCGCCGTCAACGGTCAGGCTCCCGGGCACCGCCACCGCGTCCAGGAACGCCACCGTGCCGCTCGCGCCCGCCCGGATCGGTCCGCTCGAGGAGAGTTCGGCGTAGGTCGGGGTGTCGACGGTGACGGTCACCGTGTCGTATTCGTAGGTGGTCTTGCCGGCTTCGACGACCTTGGTCCGCAGGGTGAACGTCGTCGGGCGCAGGAGTGGTGCGGAGTCCCAGCGCGTCGCCTGCGTGACGTCGTGCCCGGTCGCGGCGAGGTCGCTGTTGAGCGGTTGGGTGAACAGGTATCGCTCGACGTCGGGTCGGTGTTGCCAGGTCAGGGTGACCTTTTGTCCGGCGGTGACCTCGGTCGCGGGTGAGGGGTTGAGGGTGTCGTCCGCCCAGCGCCGGGCGGAGAAGCGGTTCGGGGAACCGGCGGGAACCGGCGGCCGGTGGGGATGTTTCGCGAGGACGAGGACGATCGGCGACTTGACCGCGACGGGATGCTCGGTGATCCGGACCTCGGCGTTGCCCGGTTCCTTGTTGATGCGTAGTCCGCCGATGGAGGCGACGACGCCGTCCTGGTCGAAGACGAACGAGTTCCCGGGCGGGGTGAACGTGACGGTGGCGGTGGCGGTGGCGGTGGAGGTGACCGTGCCGGTCCAGCCGGTCGGTGGTGTGGTGGTGATGCCGTCGGCGGTGGACACGAGGGATTGCGCGCTGTCGCCGATCGGTAGGTGGATCTCCATCCTGCTGCAGGTGACCGGGTCGCCGGGTGGGGCGGAGACGACCATGTCCAGGCGGGCGATCGTCGCCTCGCCGGCGGGCGCGCTGGCCTGCAGCGGGAACGGATTGGACACGATCGCGTAGTCGAGGAGTCCGGAGACGATCGCGTGGGCCGGGTGTTCGGGGAACTCGCTGGTCACGGCGTGGGTCCTTCCTCGGACGGCCGGAGTTGGAGATACCCGGCGCGCAGGATCGGGCGGGGATGCGGCAACGCCGGGGCGGCGTCGGCGGGCCGCGTGGGGTGTGTGGTCCAGGTATCCGCGGGGGCGCTCTGGGCCCAGGTCCAGGTGCCGTGCCGGTCGGAGGGCCGGGGCAGGATCAACGTGTCGGTGTCGGGGGCGTCGACGGTGAACACGGGGTCGAGGCGGAAGCCGGCCTCGATCGCGCCCAGGGATTCCTCGAACGCCCGGGCGGGCACGCGCAGTCGGGCGGTGGGCAGGATGCCGGTGGTGGCGTTCACGGCGCCGTACGGGTCCAGGAGCAGGCTCACGTACGCGGCGCTGCTCGGGTCGTGCTCACGCGGGGGTCGGGCGGGCAGGGCGAGGCCGTGGCCGGCGTCGATCGGCCGCAGGTAGTCGTGTTCGTCGTCCAGATCCGCCAGGTCGGCTTCGTCGAGGACGGTGTGCAGGCCGGTGTAGTCGCGTTCCTGGTAGTAGCCTACGAGGCCGTCGCCGAGTTCGTCGCGTTCGCCCATGCGTACCGGCCAGCGGTAGCGGGGGTATTCGGGGTCGGGCGGGTCGAGCAGGTGTCGCCACGACGGGTCCCGGTAGGTGGGGCCGTCGAGGTCGATGCGCACGCGGGCGCGCACGAGGGCGAGGGGACGGCCCAGGAGGCGGCCCACGGTGGTGGGCGGGTCCTGGTCGCCGTTGGGGGCGATGGTGGTCAACGCCCGGTCGACGCCGCGCAGGAGCGTGCGCAGCGTCGTGCGGTCCGTCGCGAGCAGCTCGACGACCAGGGCGTACAGATGTGCGTGTTCGTCGGCGAGGTCGCCCGGGACGAGATGGCGTGATCCGGGCAGGGGCCGCCAGTGGGGCACGGTTCGTCCGTCGGGCATGACGGTGGCGGCGACCGACCCCAGGGGTGCGCCGTCCGCGGCGTAGCACAGCAGTGTCCGGTCGAGGTGGTTGGGGACGAGCCAGGCGCCGATGGCGTCGGCGGCGGCCTCGTCGTCGAGAACGTGGGTGTCGTCGCGGGCGGAGAGCAGGTTCAGGCGGGTGCGGGCGGGTTGGGGCAGTCGGGGTTTGGTTTCGACGAAGCGGCCCCGGTCGCGGTCGACCACCGTGATCGGTTCGCCGTTCTCGTCCAGCCCCGGGGTGACGTCGCCGGGCAGGCTGGGCCGGAAGGCGTGTGCGGGGGTGCCCTGACCGATCGTGTCCCGGAGTTCGAGTTCGTCGGGGATCACCACGGGCAGGGCGCGGCCGAAGCGGTCGACGACGTTCAGGCGGGTGAACGCGAACTGGCCGGATCGGATCTGCTGGAACCGGGAGGCGGGCCAGCCGCTGAACGGGCGCGGGAGCGGTCCGGGGTCGGGCGGCAGACCGCGCGCGATCTGTTCACCGACTGCGGCATCGCGAATACGCGAGTCGCCGCCGAGATGGACGGCCTGGGTGCCCCCGCGGGCGAGGAGTTGGTCGTTGAAGCCGTCCAGGGTCTGCGAGATCAGGTCCGCCTCACCCGCTTGGTCGGCGAGGGCGTACAGCAGGTCGGCGTATTCCCCGCCGCGATCGTCCGCGGCGTGGCGCAGCGCGTCGGCGAGGGTCTGCGCGGGGGTGGGGGTCAGGAATTGGCGGCCGCGCAGGGTCAGCGGGTTGGGGGCGGCGCCGGTGCCGTTCCAGCGGTAGTGGTTGCCGTCGAACGTCCAGTGGGCGCGTGCGGGGTCCTCGATGTCGTCCCCGTCGGCGTAGGCGATCGGGTAGTAGTCGATCTCCCACTGGAAGAACAGCGGTGACCAGGGCTGCTGCCACGCGGTGGTGCCCAGCGCGGGGGGCAGGCCGTGGGAGCGGCGGGCGGGGTCGGCCATGGCCTGGCGCAGGCGCTCCACGTCGGCCGGGGGGCGTCCGGCGGCGGTGGCCAGGGCGGCGGCGTTGGCAGGGTCGAGGTGGAAGAACTCGGCGAGCAGGGCGGCGAGTTCACGCGGTTGGGCGGGGAGGTTGGGCGGCGTGGGGATCGCGTTGGTGGGGGCGGAGACGAGGTCGGTGCGTTCGGGGTCGACATGGACGCCGGTGACGAGTTCGTGGGCGCGCCGGCAGTACAGGCCCTGTTCTGCGGCCAGGCGCGCCTGTTGGTCCTCTCGGCAGCGGCGCAGGGCGACGACGGGTTCCGCGGGCCGGTACAGGTCGGGGAGGACGTCGCGTTTGAGGACGAAACCGGGAATGTGGTCGCCGGCGTAGGCGGTGATCTCATTGTCGAGTTCGTCCTGGGTGCTGCCCCAGGGGATCTTCGCCCGCGCGTCGGCGAGGGCCCGTTCGCGGCGCTCGGCTTCGGCCTCGGCGGCTCGCAGGCGCTCGGTCGCCTCGCCGCGGTAGGCGCCTTCGGGCAGGACGTCGTCGGGGTCGAACTCGGGGACCATCGGCAGGTCTTGGGCCCACCACAGGTCGTAGACGCGGCGCCGTGCGGCGGCGAGGTCGCGGGCGGCCTCGTCGTGTTCGGCCTGCGCGGTGTTGAGGCCGGCGAGGAAGTCGGTGTGGGTGCGCCGGGCCCGGCGGCGTCGGGCGGCGGGCGGCTCGTCGGGGGCGTTCGGGTCCGCTTCCAGGGTCCAGGCGTAGCCCGCCGGGGTGGGCGTGAACCACGACGTGAACGTGGTGCGGGCCTTGGTGAATTCGCCGTCCGGTTCGTCGACCGCGTCCAGCAGGCCGCGTTGGCAGGTGTTCAGGAGTTCCGCGAGGCCGGGGGCGTCGGGGGGTTCGGCCTCGTCGAGGAACACCGAGGAGGCGTGCGCGCTGTTGTGGCCGACGGCCACCGCGACCAGGTCCGGGCGTGCCGACTCCGGCGCGGGGCCGGTGCCGTGCCACCTCACGCCCAGGACGGTGCCGTGGTAGACGCTGCGGGAGACGGCTCCTCCGGAACGTGGGGAGACCTTCCACTCGAACGCGCGCAGGAGTTCGTCGATGCCGTCGCCGGCCGCGGCCACGGGGTCCTGGGTGGGGTCGCTGTACCAGCCGGCGACGAGGTAGCCGACGGTCCACTCCTTGGTGGGGTCGAGGTCGGTGAGGGTGTCGTGGATCGAGAAGACGTCCTCGTTGTAGGGCTGGTAGACGGCGAAGGTGGGCAGGCCGGGGCCCACGGCGGTCAGGAACAGGTCGCCGCCCTCGGGTGGGCCGGGTTCGGTCCACGGGCCGTCGGCGAGGGCGACGCGGCGGCCGATGCGGGTGATGGTGCCGTCGCGGTGGGCGTAGGGGCTGGTGCCGGTAGCCGGGTCGAGGTGGTCGCTCTCGACGATCCACGCCGTCTGCGCCCGCTCGGGCCTGCCGGGGGCGCCGTGGGTGCGGACCACCAGCCAGCGGTTGGGCACGAGCGGGAACGCGACGTCGGCGTCCGGGTGGTCCTGGGTGCCGTGCGCGAGGGCTTGCGGCAACTGCCATTGCAGGTAGACGCCGTTGCGTCCGGGTCGGATGGCAAAGTCGGTGTCGATGTTCCCGAACGGCGGCGGCTCGGGAGACAACCGCAGCCGGGTCAGCGCGTAGTTCGCCTGCCAGCGCTGGAACGCCTCCCCCATCCGCACCTGGTCGTTGACGACCAGGGCGTCCACCTGGACGGGGACGAACAGCGGAGTCGGATCGGTCATGGCGCGTTCCCCTTCGGAGGCAGGTGGGTGTGGATCTCTTGCCGGAAGGGCGCGTTGACCAGTTGCAGGGCCAACACGGCCGGCGACGGCGTCGCGTGACCGGGCTGACCGGCCTCGGCGAGGCGGGCGCCGAGCGCCCGGACGAGGCCGTCGGGGGCACCGGGGCGCAGGTCCAGCACGCGCCGGGCGAAGGCGTCGGGGCGCAGATACCTCTCCACGCCGACCTCGCCGGGGTCCTGGGGAAGGTACTTGCCTTCGAGGGTGCCCCCGATCGGCACCTCGCCCGTGCCGAGGCTGCGCAGGTTGATCACCGGGATGCCTTTGTCGTCGACGGGGTGGGTGTCGATGCCGAAGGACAGGCCCTCGGGCGGCTCGGACAACTCGACGACGTCGGGCACTTGGTCGAACAGGACCAGCAGAACGTCGTGTTCGAGCACGCTACGGCGCAACAACCGCACGGCTTCCCTGCCGTCTTCCTCGTCTCCGTTCCCGGCCCCCTCCTTGGCACGCCATCCGCGGACGACCGACTCCGGGTGCTCACGGACCAGGGCGGAGCGGATCAGTATTCCCGCACGAGGCCATGATGGATCCGGGGTGCGGGTCTGTGCGGCCCAGGGCGCGGCGAGCGCGGCGAGTTCGACGTCGACGGTGCCGGTGACACCCAGGCTCTCCGCGCCGGCCTGCAGGGCGGTGATCCATCCGGGGTCCACGTGGAACAGGCGCAGGGATTCCGGGGGGAGCATGTCCTCGTCCGGGACGAGGTGGGCGAAGGGGACGTCGTGGAGCAGGCGCAGGCGTGCGAACCAGGCCGAGATCGGCGCGCCCGTCTCCTCCAGCGCGTCACGGAGCGTCTCCCGCAGCACCGGGCGGGTCCGCTCGTGGGTCAGGACACGGTGCAACGCGGCCGCGGGAGGGGTCGTTGGGGTGGTTCGGGTGCCTCGCGTGGTCCCAGTCGCTTGGGGTGGGTCGTCGAGTGCGCCGAGCAGGCGGGCCGCCGCCCCGTCTGCGGCCATCGACTGGAGGGCGCGGTCGCGGGCGCGGGGTTGGACCAGGGCGCGGAGTTCGGCGTCGTCGGTGTCCGGGGCGGCGCCGGCCAGGCGTTGGGCCAGGGTGGCGGCGCGGTAGCGGGCGCGGCTGCGCCAGGCGCTGAGCCCGGAGCCGAAGTCGTCGTCGGCCAGGGCCAGGGATCGGCCCAGGTTCCACGCGGTGGCCCAGGCGGTGTCGTGTACGCCCCAGGTGGGGTCGTAGGCCAGGAGTTGGCCGGCGTCGGTCCAGCCGTCGAGGGGGGCGGGCCTGGGCAGGGGTTGGGCGGGGGTGGGGGTGAACGGGCCGCGGTACCAGGCGTAGGTCTGTTCGCCGGACGCCACGTGGTACGGGAGCGGCACCCAGCCGTTGCGGAGCCGGTCGTGGGCCCGCCTTTGCGCGGGAGGCATCGCGTCGGCGGGGTCCTCGACCGGCAGGCGCAGGGCGAGGTCACGGAATGCTTCGCCGTTGTCGTCGTCGCGCAGGAGGTCGTTCACGCGGACCTCGAAGCCCACGTGGCCGTCGGCAACGCATTCGAACGACCACCGGTGCAGCGACACCAGGCGCACGTCCCGCGGTCGACCGTCGCGCACCGTGTCGAGGGCGGCCCGGCAGCCTTCGAGGGAGACCAGGTGGGCGACGTGGCGACCGTCGGCCGGGTTGGGCATGCGGTTGGCGAGAATGACGGAGAAGTCGCCGGCGGCGAGTTCCTCGCCGCGCAGCGCGGTGTCCGCGCGCACGGCTCGGCGGTGCGCGAGGTGACCCAGTTCGTCCTCGCGCGGGCACACCGCGACGAACACCTCACCCGGGATGCGGATGGTCTCGCACTCGATCGCGGGATCGCCCTGAACCTGCTTAGGCGGGATGGCCGGGGCCAGAACGTCGGGCTCTCGGGTGGCGGAGTCCGTCAGGTCGCCGATCGACATCGTGTCGACCTCCCCGACGGCGTTCGGGTCGCCGGGCAGTTCACCCGGCGCGAACACCAGCAGCGCCAGCCACGGCGGGCGCGGCTCGACGGGGCCGGTGTCCACCTCGCCGGGCACGATCCCGCGCAGCCACGGCAACGTGTTCCTGTTCAACGTCAGGTGCGGCAGCGTCCGCGACAGCGCCCCCGCGCTGTCCGGGGCGGGGTTGACGGCGTGGACCATGTCGGGCGGGAGGAGGAACTGCGGGGCGCGGACCTCGAACCGGCGGACGGCGTCCTGCAGATGATCGCCGGTGTCGACGCCGTCGATGCTTTGCGAGGCGGTGATCCGATATCTGCCCGCGCGTACGGCCGGGACCAGGTCGTCGGACAGATGCAGCGTGAACGACACCTCCCGATCGCGCGCGGGGGGCGACTGGTGCACCGGCGAACCCATGACGGGGCCCTCCTTCTCGTCGTCGACAGCGGTCACGGCGCGGCCACCGGACTCGGGCCGCCCGCGATGCCACCGGGGGCGTCACCGGCGACGTCGGGACGGGCGCCGCCGTCGGTGGTGGGGGCGAACAGGAGCGGGTCGGCGGGCAGTCCGTTGGCGGTGGCGTGCGCGGCGAAACCGACCAGGGACGCGTCCGGCAAGGGAGCGAGCAGGCCGGCCAACGCGGTGTGGAGGTCGGTGCGCGCCCGGGCGGTGGCGGGCGTCGCGATGCCCGAGGCGACTGCGGCCACCCCAGTGCCCGCGTCGGGCAGGCGCGTCCGCTCGCCCACGGGCGGCGCGGCCGGATCCAAAGGACTCTGCACGTCCTCCAGGTCCTCGTAGGCGATCGAGGCCTCGGCGATCGGCGCGAGCGGAGTACCGGTCGGCTCCGGGGGCGGGACGGTGACCTTCAGGCCGGTGCGCCCGGCGGGCAGCAGCCGCTCGTCGGCGTCGAGCATCGCGTCCTCGCTCGGGTTCGGCGGTCCCCACAACGCGGTGGGCACCGGCGCGAGCACCGTCTGCGCCCGCCACGCCCCGTCGGCTGCCCGCCACCACGCGGGCACCGCCAGGGTGTCCGGGGTCACCTTGACGGTGAACACGCTCGTCAACCCGCTCCGCTGCATCGGACGGATGTGCAACAGGTCTTCGCCGGTGTCGGGGGCGTGGTCCTGGAAGACGACCGAGGTCGCGGGCACGGACGTCTCGGCGAGGAAGGTGAAGCCGGTCGCGTCCACCAGCCACGGCGCGTCCGGATCCCCCGCGGCGCGTCCGGCGGGCGGTTCGGCGTCCACCAGCAGGCCCTGGCTCGCCGAGAGTCGCAGCGTCTTGTCGGGTGGCGGCAGCAACTCGGCGAACTGCGACCACGACAACGGGGGCGGTTTCGCCTCGCCGGGGCCGAACGTGACGGTGACCCGCACGAACGTGAACTTGGCCGTCACCCGACCGCCCGTGGGCGGCCCCCACAGGTCCAACGACGCGCTCAACTCCCCGCGCAGCGTCACGAACAACACCTTCAGCGACGCCCCCAGCGAGACCCCGATGCCGACGTTGAAGTGGAACGGCTTCCAGCTGATCAACAGGTGCGCGTATGCGGACAGCCACGCGTTCAACGCCCCCGAGGAGTACCGCACGTCCAGGGTGCCGCCAGCCATCACCGCAGAGGGGGTCAACGCGAAGAACGACGTGCCCGAGATCGACACCGAACCCAACGACCACGTGAAGCCCAGGCGGGGTACCTGCGGATAGTGCGCGGGTGGGGTGAATCCCGGGTGATAGCCGCCCAGGGTGAGGGCGAAGTCCCCCGCGTGCGGGCTGCCGTCGAACCACATGTGGAACGCGAACCCGCCGGTGAGCACACACGAGGGGTCGATCACGAACGAGTCGTACAACAACGCGGTCGCGGCGAACTCCGCGCGCTTGGAGCTGTAGACGACCCGCAACTGCAACTGCACCTGCGCGAACGCCTTCCCCACCGGCGCGAACGCCTTCCCCACCGGCGGGAACGCCGCCCGCGCCGTGCCGACCAGGGCGAGGGTGAGGCCGTCGCCGGTCTCCAGGATCAACAACAGCCGACCGTGGACGAACTCGAACGACGTGAAGTCCAGACCCGCCGCCAACCACACCCCGCCCTCGCGCGCACTCACCCACGTCCCGGTGAGATCGTCCAGCATCCTCATGGGGTCGGTGGGCTGCGTCGTGTCCAACTCGCCCAGCAGCGGGAAGTCGGCGACCTGGTCGGGGCCCGGGATCCGCAGACCACTGTTGTAGCCGAACCCGGCCGCGACGCCGGTCACCCGGAACGGCGGCGGCCCGCCGAGCGCCAGGGTGCCGCGGCCGAACACGAACAGCGACGTCAACCCGTCCGTGCGCCGCTGATACGCCCCGACCGCGGTGACACCGAACTGCGGCATCTGCACGACCAACATCCCGCCGACCATCAACTCGAACCCGGCCGGCGGCGGCGTCTTGTCGATCAGCGCGCCCGCGATCCGCAACGGCGGCCGCAGGAACTCCACCCCCAGACCGGAAAGGCGCGTGTGCACCGCCGGAGGGCTACCCGCCAGCGCGTCCCCGAGATCGAAACCCAGGCCCAGGTCGTCCACGCCCATCGTGAAACCACCCGCGGTGAACGCGGCGTCGACCATCACCCACACCACACCCTCGGTGTAGGCCAGGCCCAGACGCGCCACATGCAACGGACCGAACGAGCGACCCACGTCCAACCACGCCCCCGGCGCACCCGCAGGCGGAGCCCCGGGAGTGCCGGGATCGGCCGCCGACGCCATCGACGGCGCGGCCCGGGCCTCGCCGGCTGCGGCAGGCCACACCACGCCCTCCAGGACGGCGGCATCGTCGGCCGGTGGCACGGCAAGGTCCCCGACCGAGCCCTGCGGTACCGAAGAGGGCGCGGGCGCTGCAAGGGCGAGGGGTGCCGGATGCCCGGGCGCAGCGAGCGTGGGGGCGGAAAAGCCCAGCGCGATCGACAAGGACGCGGGCACGCTCCCGGGGATTTGGTAGTCCACCAGCAGCAACGCGCCCCGACGCAAACCGCTCGGCGGCTGTCCGGCGACGGGCGGGGTACTGGGAAACAGCGGCAGCGTGGCGCCGGACTCGGCCACCAGCTCGTTCGCGCGGTCCAGGAGCACGGGCGGCACGTCGCGGGAGGCGTACACCGCCCGCACCCCCACCAGCCGCAGGTCCGCCTCCGGAGGAATCACCCCAGCTAGCAGCGGCAGGTCCGACAGCCCCGCGCCCACGTCCGCCCGCACCTGCAGCATCCACACCGACCTCGCCGCGTCGGCGGGATCGGGCAGCGACGCGAACACCACGGCGCCTTGGCCGAATTCGGCGGCGATCACGGTGGTGCGGGCGGCGCTGTCGTAGGTGATGCCCACTGATCGCAGGTTCGGCTGCAGTGCGGTGGGCCACAGGTCCCGCAGTTCGTCGACGGGCAATCCCAAGCCTTCCGCGAGCCCCAGCAGCGGGATGCCGCCGTCCGTCTCGCCCGCCTCCCACGACAGGCGCAGCCGGGTTCCGGTGCCGGTGGTGATCTCGCCCTTGAACACCATCAGGTGGGGTGTGTCGTCGATGGTCACCTCGGTGCGGACCTCGGCGCCGAAGCCGACCGTGCGGACACCGGCCTGTTCGGACACGAAGGCGACCAGGGTGAAGTCCAGCCATGTGTCGGACAGGGGGAGGTGGCCTGCGGCTTCGATCCGGCCCGAGCGGGCGCTGTCGAAGGACACGCGCACCAGGCTCAGTTCCATGGTGTCGGCCACTGGCGGCAGGGATTCCCCGAACAGGTCGCCGAACCAGCCGGCGAAGTCCGCGAGGTCGATCCCCGAGGCGGTGCCGCGCACACCCCACGTCGACGCGTTCTTGAAGCCCTCCAACACCACCGGAACCCCGGCGAGTTCGAATCGGCCCACCAGGGAGGCGTCCAGGATCGTCGCGCTCGCCTGTCCCGCCAGGCGCAGCTCGACCCCCTCCAGGGTGATGCCCTCCACCGGTGTCCACCGGGTGTCCAGGGCGAGGGCTAGGGAGTACGTCTTCGCCGGGATGTCACAGTCCACCCGCAGCGAGACGACCCTGACAGCTCCGTTCTCCAGGCCGGTCCCGTCCAGGTGGCCGCCGATCAGGTCGCCACCGTCGGCCGGTTCCCACAGGACGGCGGAGATCCGCTGCTCGGGCAGTGCCACCGAGGCCCGCATCCGGTACTTGTCGGCGACGACGAAGCGTGCGCCCAGACGCGCCGACAACCGCCACGGACCCGACTCGCGCGTCGCCGCCAGGGCCAGGCCGTCGAAGCCGTCCAGGACCAGAAAGCCCGGGATCACCGGCCACGCCGGGGTGTCCGACGCCAGAGCAAGGACCGCCTCGGTGCGGTGTAGGGTCAACGGGTCGCGGTCGTAGGCCACCGACACGCTGCGCAGGACGATCGCCGAGAGGACGTCCTCAATCGGCTCCGGTAGATCCAGATCGCCGATCGCAAGGTCCTTCAGGAACGGCAGCGATCCCAACGTCTCGGCCGACCCGAGCGATAAGCCGGCTCCGAAATCCGCCGACAGGTTCACCGCCCCGAACACGTCCGGGATCAGCACACGTACGTACTCCCGTTGGTTCGACACCTGGAAGCCCACGCCCACGCTCGCCCCGTAGGCGGTGCCGTCCTCGCAGGCCACGCCCGACACGCCCGGACCGGCGGACAAGAAGGCGCACGCCGACGAGAACCCCATCGCCTGCCAGGCACTCAGGTCCGCGGCGGCCTCGACCGGGTCCTCGACCACCCACCCCTCGGCCTCCGCCACCACCTCCACACCCACCACCACCGGCTCCCCGCCCTCCACCGGCCCCTCGAGGAAGCGCACCCGCGCCACACGCTGGACGCCGTCGAGGCCGATCCGGCCGCGCACCGTCAACTCCGGGGCGTCGTACACGGCTTGCGAGACCTCGACGCTGTCCGCCCCCAGGTACGCCTCGCACAGACGTGCGGCAGCCTCGAACCCCAACAGGGCCGCGGACACCGAGAAGTCGGGACCGGACGACGCGAACAGTAGCCGCAACTCCGCCACGGACAAGGCCATCGGATCCTCCAGGACGACGGGGACGGGAAGAAAGCGGGGAACGCGACGAGGACCGAGACGCAGGGCTTCTCACGTGGTTTGCGCCGGCGACGCGGTCGCACCGTCGACTGAGCCGGGGGCGGCTGCGGGCAACTTCTCGGGGTACACCCGGTCGCCTACCTCGGGAAGCAGGAATCTGAGCCCGGCCAGGTGCTTGCCGGGGCGGTACGCGAAGAAGGGGGTCTGGCCCGCCGTCGGACGCCCGGCGTACACCGCCACCCACTGCCCCCGTTCCTCGCGTACCCGGAACAAGGGGGTCTCGTTCGGGCCCGCGGTCCGCTCGGTGGGGTTGACGTGAACGGCGAACAGGGGCGTCGGGGTCAGCCCGTCGATGGAATACCCGCCGCGTTGCTCGTCGTGCTTCATGCGAAAGGCGTGCTCCGCGGCCCCCCGAAGATGCAACCGGCCGATCCGCTTGGACAGTTCCGCGATATCCACGGGGCCCTGCCGTGGCACGTCACCATAGTCGATCGCCTTGACCACCTCCCCGACCCGTTCGAAGAGAAGCGGCACGACTTGTCCGGGCTCGGGCGACGGCAGCGGGGGTTCCGGATGTTGCGAGGAACGCCCTCGGAATTCGGTACTCCCCGGCGTGTGAAAGACGACCACCCAACGGTCTGCGCCCCAGCGGACGGCACACAGGACGACGTCCCGCGGGCCCGGGGAGGCGTCCGAGTCGACCTTGCAGAAGATCCTCTTGTCCTTCCGCAAACCGGAAAGGTGGAAGTCGCCTACATTTGGGCCGGACTCGACCGGATGCACACCGAACGCCTCGGCTCCACGGCCGCGGGCGTGGAATGCTTCCACCTGCGCGACATAGTCGCCGCTCTCCGCGACATCTTCAGGCGGATACTCCGCCCAATCGGCCACCCGAGTGGCCGTGCCGACCTGCGTGAAGGCAAGCGTGCCCTTTCGCACCGCCGGGAACGCATTGGAGAATCCGTCCAGGGTCGTACTGCCGGGGAGGTGGCAGAGGGTCACCCAGGAAGCCCTTGTCTCCCGCCGGAAATTGCACAGCACCTTGTGCTGCGGTCCCGGTTGCGCGTCATGACTCAGGGCACAGGGCACCCGCGCCTTCCCGAGCCCCGCGATATGGAAGAAACCGAACGGGTCATCGGGATTGTCCGGCTCGACCGAAAACGCCGTCGCCCCGCGCCCGCGTGCGTGGAACGCCTCCAACTGCGCCAGATAGTCGCCCGTGTCCATGACGGTCTCGGGGGGAAAGTCCGCCCAGTCGGCCACCCGTGCGACACCGCCGTCTTCGACGAAGGGGAGTGTCCCCTTCCTCACGGTCGGGACCTGACTGACGAACCCGTCCAGGTTCGACGCGCCGGGGACATGGCAGATGGTCACCCACAAAACCCGTTGCCTCCAACGGAGATTACACAGCACCTTGTGATCCGGCCCCGGTTGTGCTCCGTCATGCGCGACACACGTCACCCGCTCGTTCGCGAGCCCGTCGACGAAGAAGTGACGGAAGGGCTCTGCGGGATTCACCGGCTCCACCGAAAACGCCTTGGCCCCGCGCCCACGCGCGTGCAGGAAGTTCAGCCTTCCCAGGTAATCGTTCGTGTCCATGACGTGGGCGCTCGCACCCGAGAAATTCGCCCAGTCCTCCACTGCGGCGATACTTTCCTTGCGAGCGAACAAGGGGGTGCCCCCTCTGATCGCGGGCACCGCGTTTGCGTATCCGTAGAGCGAGTTCGATTGAACTCCGTCATGGCACACCGTCACCCAGGACTTCGGCTGGTCCCACAGAATGGTGCACAGGACGATCCGATCTTTCGGAGGCGGCTCCGTATCCTTGACGTGGCAGTCGATCGGGTCTTTCAGAAGACCGGTCATCTTGAAGTCGCGGACGCCCGGGTTCGGACCGGGCTTCTGGATCGCGAACGCCGTCGCCCGCAGCCCCAGGGCGTGGCGCTTCTTCAAAGCGTCCTGGATTTCACCGAGACTGACCATCGCGACCACTCCGTCCGAGTCGACCAGCACTCACAAGTCCCTGCCGTTCCGGCCGTCAACCCGGGCGCCCTGCACTCCGATACGTCTGCCCGGGATCCGGCTCCGTCGCTCCCCTCCCGTGCCGAGACAGGGCACGTCGGGAATCACTCCACGAACGCCGGCATCGGCCGACGGTTCCGCGGGTGGCGTCCCACCACCGCACCGTCCGCCGCCCTGCGCACCCGCGTCCTCGCGCCCGCCCGCGAGCCCCACGCGTCGTACCCGAGCAGAGCGGCGTCGACGGCCCAGCGACAAACGCCGAAGACCACCTACAGAGCGCCCACCGGCACCGGGCAGCTCGACCCATCCCGCCCCACATCGACGAACCACGCATGGACACGCCCTCTGAGCCAAGATTCCACCCCACCACACCGACTGCCGAGAGGATTCGAATCCTGACACGACGTGATCAAATATCGGGTGGAAGACGAAAGGACGACCAGAATTCGCCCCCGGTCCGTCCCGCTCCCGTCGACGCGCACGAGCCGCGCGGGCAACGGCGGCCGCCGCAATCAACGTATCCGAACATCACATTCGCGTCGCTTCGTCACCCCTCCCGCAGCCTTGACGCGGCACCGGGCACAGGCCCGCCGCCCCGTCTGCCGCAGCGAGCGCACAGTACGGATCGGCGCGAAGTGAATCCCGCCGAACCCCGACCGGTTCGCGGAGACGGCCTCGAGTCGCGATGCTCGCAAGCGCGGGCCGACGGGTGGCCACGCCGGATCCGGCTCCGTACGCAATGCCGCTTCCACGCGCCGCAGCCGCCGGCATCGGCGTGGCGGTGTGCGATCCTGACGTTCGTCGGTGATGCCGCCACCTCGACGCGACACCCCTGCCGGACCACGTCGCGCAGCACATGGCCCGCCACCAGTTCCCCTTCGCTCGCGATTGCCTAACGGGCCTCCGCGGTCCCGGACGGCCGAACCGCGAACCGTTCGACGTCGCGCAGGTTCGAGACGGCGTTGGGGCAGCGCGTTGCGGGAGCAGTGACCTCCCGGGCGACGAGGACAACGGTCATGGGCCGGTGGAGCAGCGGGCTCGTCCTCCACCTGACGAAGGTGCGGTTCGGGTAAGCGGCATGCGGCGGCGCGGGAGTGTTCCGACCGTGGCTGCGTCAGCGTCGCGTCCCGAGAGAGCCGCGTGTTCCAGCGGAAGCTGATGCAGGGCCGTCGCCTATACCTCCGGGCGGCTATCCAAGTGTCGGCAACGCTCGCGAAGGTCGTCGTGCTGCCTCTTCGGTTCGTCGTGGCCGTCGACGGCTCGAACAACCGCTGGCTGTTGGGCTTGGATTCATGCGACTTCGACCTGAAATCGGCCCTTGAGGTCGGTGTGTTGGTGGCTGGGGCGCCAAAGCTTGACGTCGGCCCCGATGGCCGGCTGGGTGATGTTCAGGCGCCCGTCGCACCGGTGCGTGGTCCCGAGGACCACCTTGCCGTCGGCCTGGTGAGCCTGCTCGTCCGCGTACTCAAGGCGGCGGGAACGCTCATCGGTGTGGGAGGGAAACGACGTCGGGATGAGGTCGGGTGAGTGCGGCGCGCAGTCGTTCGTTCTCCAGGGTGAGTTGGTGGACGACGCGGACCAGGGAATGGGTCCGGACCGCGGTTTCGGACCGACCGCTCTCGGTCAGCGTGCGGCTGCTCGGCCGCCGGGCACAGGGCCGCCCAGTACCGGTGGTTCGGGACCTCCGGCCCGGAACACCACCCTCTCGGCCTTGCGTTCGAGGTGGTGGGCGTTCGACCGTGGAGGACGGCAGGGTAAACCGCGCGATCACGGGCCCGGACACACAGGAGGCGAGTGTCATGCCCGGTGCGACCGGAGTGTCGACATTTTCGGTCTTCCGAGCTGCGGGCCGGAGGGCTGCCGGTACGTGCCGCCTACGGGTCAACGCTCGCGGTGCCGGGGGTCGGTCGTGACGAGCCACGTCATCGTGCGCGTGACGTCCGAAGCGGACAGCACGCCGACGAGCCTGCCGTCGTCGACCACCAAGACCCGGTTCTCGGGTCCGGATTCGAGCCGGGGCAGCAACTCCGCGAGCGGGTCGTCCGGGTCCACGACGACCACCCGCGAAAGGGGCAGCATGATCTCGCCTGCGGTCACCATGCCCCGACGTGGCTCCGGCACGTGGTTTGCGGCGTCCAGCGTCAGCAGACCGACCGGGGCACCGGCACCGTCGGTGACGGGGAACGCGGAGTGCCCATGACGATGGTGCGGGTCGAGGAATTCGGCAACCGTGGCCGACGCGGATACGGTGACGGAATCACGGGTCATGGCGTTGCGAACTGGTATCCCGGCCAGCCTCTCGCGCAACTGCGCCTGGCGCCTCTCCATCGTCGCGGCTGCGACGACGAACCAGCCGACCAACACCGGCCACAGCCCGCCGAGCGCGTCGCCGCGCGCGAACAGGAACAGGCCGAGGAGCACCAGGAACCAACCGAATCCTCGGCCCGCCGAGGTCGCACCGATGGTCGCGCGAAGCCTGTCGCCCGTACGCCACCACAGGAACGCCCGCAGCAGGCGGCCACCGTCCAGGGGCGCGGCGGGAATGGAGTTGAACACCGCCAGCAGGACGTTGACCGCAGCAAGCCAGGTCAGCGCCTCGACGATGACGTTTCCGCCGGAAATCGAATCCGCCAACCACGCGAACAGGCCGAACACGATGCCCAGGACGAGGCTGACCAGCGGGCCGACACCGGCGATCCGCAGTTCCGCACCCGGGTTCGACGCTTCCCCCTTGAGTCGCGCCACACCACCGAGAAGCCACACGACGATGTCGTCCACATCGATCCCGTTACGCCGGGCCAGCACGGCGTGCGCCACCTCGTGCGCGAGCAGAGACGCGAGGAACACTGTCGCCGTGAGCAGGCCGACCGCCCAGTAGACCGCCCACGGGCGGCCCGGTCCCGCGTCCGGCAGTCGGTTGCGGGCGAGTCCCACCGTGATCACCACGAAGATGACCACGACGCTCCAGTGCACCCTGATTCGAACCCCGGCAATCCGTCCCGACCCGAACGTGGCACGCATCGTGCACTCCCTGCGTCGCACGCGGCACGCACACGAGGCACCGCGTGACGGGACGAGGACACGTCCTTCTCGCGGCCCTGATTCGCGCGGTGCGCGGTATCGCTCCGCTGCTACGCATCGCCGAGCCGTCCTCCCCCGCCATCTCGATCAAACCCGGATGTGGAACCCGTGAACAGGGCCGAAGGACCCACGCGAGCGCCGCCATGCCACCCCGCGAGTTCGCGGAGGCGTTCTCGAACAGGCAGTCACCACGGCGTAACGGCCAGCCGGCCGCGCCCCCAGGAACCTCGGGCGAGGGGCCGCACATACGCGCGGCTGCGGACGAGGCCGAGGGGAGCCTGCGGCGGCATCGGCTGTGCGGCGGGTGTGTCGGTCAGCGCCACGCGCGAGGCCGGTCGAACCCAACCGGAGGACGGCACGACTCCACGTCCAAGAAGCGCGAGCACGTGACCCGACCTGCGGCGTGTGAAACGGCGGTCAAAGTTCGGTAGGCAGCACACATGTGGTGGCGAAGGCGTGGTCCCCTTCTTCCTTGGTCTCTCGCGCAGCTGTCACAGGCACCTCGTAGCCGGATCTGCGTCCCGCGCGCGATGACGCAGGCGGCAAACCCGGCGCCCGGGTGCGGACACCCGGGCGGCCGCCCGCCGTCCTTCGTCGGATCACCGGTTGCTGCGTTGAGGACCGGTACACAGGGCCCAGATGACAGCAACGTCAAGGGCGATCACGACGATTGACCACACCGGGTAGTGGGGCAGCCAGACGAAGTTCGCGACCATGCTCAACCCGGCCAGGATGACGCCGACGACGCGGGCCCACAGTGCGCCGCTCATCAGCGCCGCGCCGGCGAGGAAGATCAGGACTCCGAGGGACACGTAAATCCATCCCCAGCCCGTGGAGCTGAACGAGAACGAGTAGCTGCGTGTGTGTACGACGACGTCGTCTTTGGCGATGGCGGCGATTCCCTGGAATACGGCCAGGGCCCCGCCGAAGATCATCATGACTGCGGCGAAGACGGTCCAGCCCGAGGATGTTGCGGCTCCGGAGCCGTGGCCCGCTCGCTGCGTGTGGGTGGTCATCATGGGTCTCCCGCGCGACGAAGTGGAATGGGATCCCCGCTTACACACTGACCCGGTCGGCAGGACGCGGCGACTCGGCAGCGCGCCTGAGGACGCCCGCACCCGCCACGGGCCGCCTCCATGGTCGCTTCCCTCTGCCCTGCCGCGCCGAGATGCTCGCGTCGACAGGCGGTCCTAGGCTCGGGAGAGGAACGGGATGCCCTCACAACGGCTCCCGACGGCCCGGGCGAGCGCACTGCCACCCGCCACCCACAAAGCTTCGAGGAAGCCCTCATGACCACATCGCAGGAGACACCTGTACTGGACACCTTGGCCGCCATGACCCTCGACTCGTTGGAGCGTTGCGGTCTGGCCTCGGACGTCCTCGTCCTCACTCGCATAGCCGCGCTCGTCGCCATGGACGCCCCTCCGATGTCCTACCTGGCTCATCTTCGGGCAGGCGCGGAAACGGCCATGACGCCCGAGCAGATCCAGGACGTCCTCGTCGCCATCGCACCGGTCGTCGGCACGGCCCGAGTCATGGCCGCCGCCGGCCACATCGCCGAGGCTCTGGACATCGAGATCGTCGCCACCCTGGGATCCGAGGACTGACCCGGCAACGCCGTAGCCTGCCGAGCGGACACACTTCGTGGGGACAAGGGTCGTGGCCGCGGCGGATCGGATACGCCCGGCGCCTGATGGTCGCGGGTGCGTTTCAGAGCGTGAAGGTACGGCTGCCGCCGGGCGGGATCTCGACCACCGAGCCGCGGAACCCGATCGGGATCGAGCCGCCTTGCCCCGGGCGCAGGCTCACGGTTACTTCCCGCCGACCGACCTCGACCACCACGCCCCAGTGCCCCCGGTAGCGCAACTCGACCTGCAATCGGCTCAGGCGGGCGGGCAGACAGGGGTCGAGCCACAGTACGTCACCACGCGTGTCCAGCCCGGTGTAGCACCGTTGCATCAGGTCCACCGTCCCGGCCATGGCCCCGAGATGGATGCCTTCGGCGGTGGTGCCCCCCTGGACGTCGTGAACGTCGCCGCCCAACGCGTCGCGGAAGAATCGCCATGACCGCCGGCGATCGGTGCGGGCCAGTACCCAGGCGTGCACCACCGAACTGAGCGTCGATCCGTGCACGGTTCGGGCGCGGTAGTAGTCGACCGTGCGCTGGGTCATCTCGTGCCCGGCCGGATATCCGAGGCGGCGCAGCAGGCGCCGGATCTCCCGGACCGGGAACAGGTAATAGAGCATCAGCACGTCGGCCTGTTTGGATGCCTTGTAGCGGTTCACGCTGTCGCCCTCGGCCTCCAGGATGCGGTCGAGGCGCCGATTGTTCGGGTATCGCCGGCGGTAGTGCGGCCAGTCCAGTTCGGCGAGGCGCTCGTATCCGGCGAACTGACTGGGCACGCCGTCGTGAAAGGGGACGTGGAGTCGGCGGGCGACCGTCCGCCATCGGTCGAACTCGTCGTACGTCAGGTCGAGTCGCTCCGTCAACTCGTCGCGTCGGTACCCGGGCAGTGCGTCGAGCGCGTCGAGCGAGCGGGCGAGCACCCACGAGGCGAGCACGTTCGTATAGGTGTTGTCGTCGATGCCGGGACGGTCGGCCCAGGGGTAGGCGTCGTGGTATTCGTCGGGGCCCATCACCCCGCGGATCCGGTAGCGCTCCAGAACGGGATCGTACCGGGCGGTGTCGGCCCAGAAGCGGGCGATCTCCAGCAGCATCTCCGCACCGGACGTCTCCAGGAAGTCGATGTCACCGGTGGCCTGGTAGTACTGCCAGGTGTTGTAGGCAACGGCCAGGCCGACATGGCGTTGCAGGTGTGTGCGGTCGGGGAGCCACCGTCCGGACATCGGATTGAGGTGGGTGCTCGGGGCCTGCTCGGTGCCGTCGGCGGCGCTCTGCCATGGGTACATGGCTCCGCGCAGGCCGACGTCCGCGGCGGCCTGTCTGGCGGCGTCCAGGCGCCGGTACCGGTATCCCAGTACGGCCCGGCTGATCTGCGGTGTGCGCAGATTGAGCGTTTGCAGAACGAACAACTCGTCCCAGAAAATATGTCCGCGATATCCCTCGCCGTGCCAGCCGCGGGCCGGCATCCCGGCGTCGAGATCAATGGTGTGTTCGGAATGGGTCTGTGCGATGTGAAACAGGTGCAGGTGAAGGGTGTTGCCCTCGCCGGCTCGGTCGGTGAACTCCGCCTCGGTGCGGAATCGGCGCCAAAGCTGCTCCCAGCGTGTCGCGTGGGCGCGCAGCAGGGTGTCGAAGGGGCTCGTTCGCGAGAGCGTGCGGATGGCGGCGCTTCGTGGATCACCGACGGCCGGGTCCCTGCAGGTGTATACCGCCACCGTCTTTTCGATGGTCAGCGACTGCCGCGCGACGGCCTCGATCGTGAAGATCTGCGCGGGTCGGCCGGGCGCTGACTCGAGTCCCGGCTCGGCCTCGACGGTCGCCCCATCGCGGTGAAGGCGGGTGCGCGCTGCCGTGATGATGTGAAACGGGGAACCGACGGCCTGCACGCGCAACCACAGGGCTTCCTTCTCGCTGCCCTGAGCGGTCGGGGTCAGGTGGCGGCCGGCCAGGCTCCGGTAGCGGGCGACTCCGGTGTTGGCGACGGTGCCGTCCAGCGCCGCGCGGATGTGTAGCGGGCCGGACCAGTTCTCCGGGGTCAGCACCGTCTCCAGCGCCGCGATGTGCGGTTCGGCGAGGCTCACGAGTCGCCGTTGACGCAGGCGGGTGCGCCGGTCGGCCGCGTCGACGACCAGGGCGTCCCGCGTCAGGATCCCCCGACGCAGGTCGAGTTCCAGGCGCTGGGACACGATCCGCGTCGTGAGGTCCTCACCGAACCACCCGGTCGCGCCGCCGGCTCGGAACGTGAGCGGCAGCCAGTTCGGGCAGTTGATCAGATCCTCGTTCTCCATCCGACGGCCGTCGATCGTCGAAATCAGGCGATCGTAGCGACCGGCGAGATAGGTGCCCGGGTAGTGGATCCCGTCGGCACGCGACTCGGGAGCAGCCCCTCGGGTCACCAGATAGCCGTTGCCGACCGCGCACAGTGCCTCCCGCCGACCCTCGTCTCGGGCCTCGAAGCCTTGGAAGACCAGCGTCCAGGGGTCCTGCGGCGGTGGGCATCCGGGTCTGCTCATCGGATCACCACCCGTTCTCCCGGACGAGGCACGACCGCCGTCCAGCGCAGGTCCTTGCTGCCCGTCACGGTTCCCGTGCCACCCGGGATGGTGAGCACGGCGGGTCGTGGAGATTGGTCGGCTACGCGTGGTCGATCGGCCGTGCCAAGGCGTCCGGCCGCCGGTGTGGTGTCTCGTTCGGGTCGCATGTGTGCTCCGATCGTCGGCCCCTCGTGCGCTCATTGCTCGATTCGGCCGGTCCAACGCGGCTCGACCACCGCCCACTCCCGCTCCCAGTCGCGGGCTCGCCGGCGGGAGGCCAGCAGTTGCTCCCAGCCGAACGCTCCGGCCGTGACCGTGAGCGCCGCGGTGAGCGCGAGCATGCCGGTGGTGATCGCGTCGACGACGATCGCCCCGTGGGTCGGTGGGGGTGTGGTGGGCCGGCCCTCGGCGTCGAGCCAGATTCTGGTCGTATCGCCTGCCGATCCGCCGAGCGGCACCTGCGCTACGCCAGTGTGGGCGGTGCCGTCGGCCGCGACCCATCGCACAGTCGCCGTCACCGTCTCGGCACCGGGCCTGACCACGGTGGGCGGCTTGATCAACAGCACGGCGAAAACCCGGTGCGTATGCGCCAGTTGGCGAGTCCGCGCCGCCTCATCGAAACCGATTTGGACGTGGACGGCCGCCAGGACGACCAACGGCACCAGGATCAGGGCCAGGATCGCCAGCACGAGCGTCGACCGCAGGTGGGTGACGTCGCATCGCCGACACAGCGGCTCGCGGCCCAGGAGCGCGCGAATCCGGCGCCGTGCTCGTGCGAGCGTTCCGTGCGCTCGCGGCCCCGGGCCGTTCATGACGCGCGGGCGGGTATCGGCACGACGGCCACCGGGCAGGACGCGTGGTGGAGTACCGCGTGAGTGGTGGGGCCGAGGCGCATCGGGAAGGGACCATGGGCTCGGTGGGCGGCGACCACCAGCAGATCCGCATGCGTGGAGACGCCGATCAACGCGTGGGCGGGCACCCCGGTCGTGACCATCGCCTCGATCGTGGCGTCCGGCTCCCTGGCCCGGATCGGCTCCAGGATCTCGGTCAGGAGATGGTCGTGGGTTGCCGCCATGTCCAGCGGATCGCCGAGCAGGGGCGCCACCACGCCCGGGAAGTAGCCCGCCATCGTCAGGGTCCACACGTGCACGGGAACCACCCTGCCGCCGACGCGACGGGCTCGCTCCACGGCAAACTCGACCGCCGGGGCGTCGCTGTGATCGGCAACGCCCACGACCACGCTCGGGGTGTCCACCTCGTCGGCCGCCTCGGGCACGATCACCACGGGACAGGTCGCGTGCGCGCACACCCGCAGGGACACCGATCCGAGCAGCAGGCCCGCGAAGCCCCCGTGGCCGCGAGTACCGACCACGATCGTCTCCGCCCGTCGGCTCGCTTCCAGGATCGCGTTCGCAGCCGGTCCCTCGAGCAGCGAGGTTTCGACGGTCAGGTGGGGGTGTGCCGTGCGGCTTCGCACCGCCGCCTCTTCCAGGAGGGCCCGGGCGCCCCTGCGAACCTCGTCCGGCCGAGCGTGCCCGCCGAGGGCGGGTGCCGGGATGGCCATCGTCAGGTGGAGCGGCATCTTGGCGTCGGCGGCGGCGTGGGCGCCCCACACCAGCGCGCGTTCGCCACCGGGCGAGCCGTCGTAGCCGACCATGATCCCAAGGTCGGGTAGATGGGTTCCGGTGCTCATGACTTGTCCAATCGTCGCCGAACGACGTCCGGGGCTGCGGGCCGGGTTTACGACCTCCGATCGCTCCTCACCTTCAGCGTGCGCCCGCTCGACCGGCGGACACAGGGCTGCCCGGTCCCGCCGGACCGGGACCTTCGGCCCGGTCCACCATCCCCACCGGCCCTGTGCCGGGGGCTGCGAGGGCTCGATCGTGGAGACGGGGCGAACCGCGTGATCGTGGGCCCTGGAGTCACAGGAGGCGAGCGTCATGAGGACGAGCGGCGAACCCGCCCCGGAAACCGCATCCACCCTCCCCGCAGAGGCGGCGGTTCGGGAGCGAAGCGTGGTCGACGTGATGAGCACGGCGTTGCTTACCGTCGCCGACGACGAATCCCTGTTGATGGCTTGGGAATTGATCCAGCGCACCGGATTCCACCATCTCCCCGTCGTGGACGAGGACGGCCGCTGCGTGGGTCTACTGAATCGCGGCGAACTCGCGGTCGCGTGTGCTCTTCCGGCGATCTCGCTCTCCGAGCGCTACGTGGGCGACCTGCTGCCCGGCGGTGTGCAACCGCAGGTGCCGATCTCCGCCCGGCTCGCCGAGGTGGCCGATGTGATGACCGAACACGCGGTGGACGCGGTCGCCGTCACGGACGACGACACCCTGGTGGGTCTGGTGATCGCCCGCGACCTCGTCACGGCCCTCGCCGGACGTACATCGCCGCACGGCCCCCGCGACCACGGCCCCGTGCTCTTCCGGTTGGAACCGGTGCTTCCCCCGTCGCGCCACACCTGATCGCCCTCCTCGACCCGCTGACACTCGCCACTTCCTCGCAACCGAGACCAGCAAGGCCATCCGAAGGAGTTCGACATGAAATCACTCGGCACCCGGTTCGACCGGGAATCGATGGGCGTGCCCCCCGGCAGGGCGTCGTGCCGGCCGACGAGGCCACGCACGAGCGCTCGGAAGGCCGGATCGTGGTGGGCCTGGACGGCTCCTACGGATCCGCGATCGCCCTGCGATGGGCCGCACGCGAGGCCGCCGAACTCGGCGTGGTCCTGGACGTGGTCGCGGCCTGGACGGACGCCGACCCGGAACGCCCGACCCTGGACCACCCGGACACCCCGCTGTCGGTGGCCCGCGAGCGGCTGGAGCACGCGCTGGCGAACCTGGTGCGGGTTCCGACCCCGCCGGAGCGGATCGTGGCCACGCCGCTGCACGGCGCGGCCGGCGAGGTCCTGGTCGCTCGTGCGCGAGATGCCCGGTTGCTCCTGCTGGGCACCAGCGGCATCGAATGCCCCGCGATCCCCGGCCCCACCGGGTTGTACTGCCTGCGCCACAGCGCTGCCCCGGTGGTGTTCGTCCCAGCACCGGACGCCTGAGAGGACGTCAAGTCCCGTTCCTGATGATGTGGAGTCGCCCGTTCGTGGGTGATGGGACTGTTTCACGCTCGCGTGATGTCGTGTGCATGGTGGAGTCGCGGACATGGAACGGATGCCGTACGCAACCGACTTGTCGGACCAGCAGTGGGCGTTGATCGAGCCGCCGGCCACCGCGTGGAAGCAGGAGCGGGTGGCGCGGTCGGCGACCGGCGACCCGGGCTCCTGCGACCTGCGCGAGGTTGTGAACGCGCTGCTCCACCAGAACCGGACGGGCTGTCGGTGGCGGCTCCCGCCACACGACCTCCCGGCCTGGTCGGCGGTGTTCCATTACTTCACGCTGTGGCGCCGGGACGGCCTCGACCAGCGGATCCAGGAGATCCGGCGCTGCCGGGTGCGGGAGCGGTCCAGACGGTTGGAGGACCCGTCCCTGGTGATCATCGACACCCGGTCCGTCCGTGTGGCGGCCGGGGTGCCGAAGGAGACGACGGGCCTGGACGCGAACAAGAAGACACCCGGCAGGAAGCGGGGGCTCGCCGTCGACGTGCCGGGCCCGATCATCGGTGTCGTGATCCTCGCCGCGAGCGCGCACGACAACGAGGCTGGCATCGCCCTGCCGGACCAGGCGGCCGAACGATGCGGGATGCGTCTGGAAAGGGTCCTGGTCGACCGGGGATTCAAAGATGCCGTGATCGTCCACGGAGCGGTGAGGGACATCACCGTCGAGGTGGTCCGACGCAACCCCGACGACGCAGGCAAGGGCTTCGTCCCGCAACCGAAGCGGTGGGTGGTCGAGCAGGTCAACGGCACCCTCATGCCGCACCGGCGCCTCGCCCGCGACTACGACCACCGACCCGACAACGCGGCCTCCCGCGTCTACCGGGCCTCCACCGCCGGCATGCTCCGACGCCTCACCGCCCCCACCCCCACTTGGCGGGACGACGTGGATCTGGCAGCGTGAACGTCGCCGACCTCCTGCGGTCGCTGCAGACGGAGCACGATGAGACCGCAGCACACGCCGACAACCTGCGCGAGCGGATCGAGCGGCTCACCGCCGCCCTCGCCGAGACCGAAGCCCGCCTGGACGAGTTTGCCGCCACCCGCAGGGTCATCGACGGCCTCACCCCTCCCGACCACGCGACGGACCCTGCGGAGACCGCCACCGCCACCGCCTACCAGCACATCGTGACCACGTTCAACGAGCATCCCGGCCAGGTGTTCCGCGTCCGCGATCTGCACGAGCACCTCGGCCTACCCACCGACGAGCCCTCGATCAACGTCACCTGCTCCCGCCTGGGACGACTCGTCCGCCAAGGGCTCCTCGAACAACCCGGACGCGGCCGCTATCAGAAACGGACTTAACGCCCTCTCAAAACAGCCGGGACCGCCCACGACGTGCTGGGTCCCGGCGTCGAGGTGATGGGCTCGCGGCCGATCCTTTCACCGCCCAACCCCGCCCCCGACCGAGCGGCCTTGCTCCTGGACTTCGTCGGTGATCGAAACCCTCGACAACCCGGAGGTGCTGTCGCGGCCTCGCCTCGACGTCACGACCGTGACGATGAACGGTGTAACCCTGGGGACCGGGGCCACCGACGTTCCACGCGGGAACATCCTCCAGGCCCAAGTCCTCCATAGTCCGTCGTTATCACGGCGGGACCGGCATCGAGAGCGAGCACTACGACGCCGAAGGGCGACGGTTGACCCTCGACGAGGTTGTCGACCACGCCGTGTTCTCGGACGGATTCCTGTACTGCGCCGACGAGCTCACCTATCGGGCTCGCGCCGGGAAAGTCGTCCGCTTCGCAGGCCATGGTCCTTGTCTGTCCAATTTCGCGCATCTGACGTCGTACGAACAGTTCCTGGCCGCCTTCGGCGAACCCGGCCGGGTGCACACGGACGAGACCTACGGCGAACTCGTGGGCTACGACACCTACTACCCGGGCGCGCAGAAGTACGTGCGATGGGATGCCTGGGATCACCGCGTGAGTCTGATCAGCCTGGGCGCCCTCGAGGAATCCATGGAGTCGTGACCGGATGCGAGGGCCCCGGCCCGTCCCGACGGCCCGTTCCCACCGGGTTCGGGACCGGCGCACCGATCGGCGACGGACACGGATTCGCCGCCCTGCAGGACGCGGGGTTCGGTGTCGGGGTGCCAGTCCGTGATCTCGGTCGGGCCGGGGGGTTCGACGTCCAGGCCCTCGAGGAAGCCGTCGACAATCGCGCGCATCTCGACGGCGTCGCCGGGGTTTCCGGGAGCGTCGGCGGCGCCGGCCAGGAGCGCGCCGAGGGTTTGCGGGAGGGTCGTGGCGGCGGGCGGCGGGCGGCGGGCGGCGGGCGGCGGGCGGCGGGCGGCGGTGCGACCCTAGACCAACCCCAGCCCAGGGAGCTGCAGCGCCAACCCCAGGATCAACACCGGCACCCCGATCACGAACCGCCGCCGCAGGCACGCGGCCGACGCTAACCCGACAAGCGTCACCACGAAACTGAGCCCGCAGATCCCGAGCATCCACCGAAAGTCACTTCGATACCGGGCCCGACACGCGGCGTCGTCACAGACCCCCGCCCCGTCCGCAACACCGTAGAGCGCCAACAGATCCACCCATCACCATCACCGCAAACACCCCGAGCATCGCAACCCCGGCCGGCGCGGCCACAAACCCGTGCATCCCACCACGTGGCGTCGAAACCGTCTTCTCCATGCCGAGCACGCTACGAGCCCGCCCACTCCGGGGCGTCCGCACACATACCCAGCCGAGTACTCACATGACGCCGCCTGCCCGGCCGTCCGCAGCCGACCGATCTCCGACGGGTACCACCGGGTGTCGGAACTCGGCGGACGGCGTGGAGGAGATCCCGATCCGCAGGCCCTCGCCGCTGCCCGACACCGCCCGGACCGTCCCCGTCGCGAGCGGTGCACCGTGTCATGACGGTCCCGGGCGTTACAGTTCGCCGGCGTGAGATCACCCGAGGAGCTCGACACGATCGACTGGCCGTCGCTGTACCACGCCTACGGGGATGGCGATGACGTCCCGGACCGGATCCGGGCCCTGTACGCGGGCGATGAGGATCGCGCCGACAGGGCCCTGGGCGAGTTGTTCAACCGCGCGTTGCACCAGGGATCGGTGTATCCGGCGGCGGTGGCGGCCGTGCCGTTCCTGGCCCACGCCGCCGTGCACACCGCCCATGGACGAGCGTCCGCGCTCGCGTTCCTCGCGGGCGCGGGGGGCTCGGGACCCGAGCCCGGTCGCGGCGACCAGGAGGAGGGGCACGCGCGGGTCGGTGCCGAAGTCCCCGGCCTGCTGCACCTGCTCCGCGACGGCGACCCGCAGGTGCGCCGTCAGGCGGTACGGGTCGCCCGCCGCGCGAGCGCGGATACCGTGCCGGCGGCGACGCGCGAACTGGCCGCGACGTACGCGACGGACCCGGTTCCCGCCGTACGCGCGGAAGCCCTGATCGTCCTCACCCGGATCGACCCCGACCCACGGGCCCGCACACGGCGGCTCCGCGACGCGCTCACGGACCCGGTCGCCGCCGTCCGCGCGGTCGCCGCCCTCGCGCTGCCGGCACGGGAGGCCGCCCCCTACCCGGCGGACCTGGTCGCGGTCCTGGCCGACGCCGGAGGCGACCGCGAACTCGCCGTCAACCGGATCGAGTTCTTCCCCGGGATCGGCGACACCGACTCCCGCGTCGCCGCCGTCCTGGCCCACGACGCGGAGGCCACCGCCACGGTGGCCCGCGCCTGGATCGCGCAGGGCAACGTCGAAGGCCGCGGCTCACGCCGCGCCCACGAACTCTCCACCCATTGGCGCAACCGCGAGAACGACACCCTCGCCCTGCTCTCCGCCGCCCTCCCCCGCACGACGACGCCCTGGGACCTGTCCGAACTGCTCGTCGCCGTCATCCGCTGGGCCCCCGACACCACGCTCGGCGACAACCTCATCCCGCACGCGCCGACACCACCACGGCCGAACTCGCCCAACTCGCCCTCGGCCTCCTCGGCGACGCGCGTCTGCTCACCGCCGTCCCCGACCCCGAGCCCAGGGCACTGGTCGCGCTCGCCACCCGCACCCACGACCCCGACCACCAACGACTCGCACTTCGCCACCCGAAGGCATGTCCCGATGAACTCCTCACCACCCTGACACCCCACGCCGCCCGCACCCTCCTGCGGGACCTCAAGGACCTGCTGCGCCGACGCCCCACCGTGACGCTCGTACGACGATTCGGTGACTGGGGCATCCGGGACACCGAACTGCTCGGCATGCTCGCCCACACCGCCCGCGGCAACCCCGGTGAACTCGCCACCGCCGCGACGGTCGCCGCCGCCCGCCTCGGCGCCGACCCGGCACCGGCACTGGACGTGCTGGCGCGCCGCCTCGAGGACGACTGGCGATGCCTGGAGGAGGCAGGCCTCCTGGGCCCGACGGCCGCACCACTGCTCCCCCTGGTCGAGGGTTTCCTCGCCGACGACCACGCATGGACGCGGCTGTACGCCGCCGAAGCCCATTGGCGCATCACCGGCGACCGCTCCACAGCCGTGCCGATCCTGACCGATCTCGCCGAAGCCTTTCCCCTGCCCGCGCTCGAAACGCTCCTGGCGATCGGCCCTCCCCACCCCGCCCGTCTGCGGCCGCACCTCGAGCACTGGGCGACCACCGACCGTCGCGTCCTGCCCGACGACGACATCTTCGCGCCGCCCACCGAACTGCCCCCGGACACCCGACTGCGGTCTGCGGCGACACGGATGCTCGCGTGAACGGCACGACACCACACGGCGAGTCGAGGAGAAGTACACCCTTCGGGCCGTAAGCCCGGTCCGCGTCGGACCTGCGGGGCTCCTCGTGGAGCTGTATCCGAATCCATGGCACCGGCCCTGGGCATCACCGCGGCCGACTTGTTCGGGCAGGCCCCGACGGACACGTGCATCCGACATCCGCCACGCGGTCTCCCGCAGACACGTCGCCAAGAAGCGGAGGACGGCAACGAACCCCGGTGTGCAGCGCCGATACAGGAACCGTCCTCCGACCGAACCCGTCAGGCAGTCGAAGTGCGCCGGCTGCGGCAGCACGAAGAAGTTGACCAACGTGCAGGCCTACGGCAAACGCGTCTGTGGTCCCTGCAACCACAAGACCCGGGCCGCTTCCCTGTCCTGCTGCGCGACCCGTCCGTCCGGAAGGGTCGCCAACTCGACGCAGTTTCCCTCGGCATTGCTGGCCGTGCTCTTCACCCACTCCACCCCGGAAAGGGAGTCGGCCGGCATCCCGATGACCGTGATCGTGCGGAGCGCGCGGTCGAGTTGTCGGTCGCCGCCACGGTCGAGGCGGTGCCGGTCGGTTGGTCCAAAGGACGCGGGGATCGGTGCGGCGCCGGCGAAGGACGCGAACGCGGCCTCCGAACGGAACCTGCCGGCATGCGACCAACCGGCGAGGATCTGCGCGGCACTGATCGGTCCCACACCCAGGAGACTCGGCAGCTTCGCGGCCGTCGGGCATGCGGCCACGCCGTGTCGCGGAAGGTGCCCCCAGTGCGTCACGGCCCAGGGACGTGTCCGCGAGGGACGCCACGAACCTCGGAGCCCTCGACATCCGGCCGGAGAAGGGCGGAGTTCCCCGGCACGAGCGGGTCGGGGACGGTCGCCACGGTCCGTCGCGTCTCCGGAGCCGGCGGTGGGCCGGACTTCCATGTGCCTCCCCACGAGGTCCTCGAAGGCGTCGGCGGATCGGGCGTGGGACGACGTATCCGAAGCGTCGCCCCGTCCATCGGCTCTGGAACAGGCCCTTCACGGCCACATGATCGACACCATCCGCACCGGAGTCGCCGGCACCGCGCACCCTGACCACAGAGCCAGCAAGCACACGGAGCACGTGTACACGAGGTCGAACCGGCCTGAATTCCGTCCGGCCGGAATTCAGGCCATGGCTTGCGGTCCGGACACGAACCTGCGGGCGCTCCGCGACAACTCCTCGGCGAGAGGCGGCCGTTGATCGACGAGATACCCCGGCCGGTGACTCCCGTGTCCGGCCGGGACCGGGTGCTCCGGTGCCTCGCCGCCGTCACCCTGGGGGATTCCGCCCGCAAGGCACTCGCCGAGGCCGATCCACCCACCGCAACAACCGGCTTCGTCGCGTCCGCGTGCCGGGCGACCGCACACGTGCGCCCCGCGCTGATCCCGTGGTGCTCGCCCACGTGCGGGCCAGGCGGTGCTTCGAGATCGGCCCCCGACGCGCTCGTCCTGCACGACACGGCCGGCCGAACCGCGCCGCCCTGGGGGCACATCGCCGAGGTGACGCCGGCGTCCGGAGGTGCGTCCGCGCAAGGGGACACTCACCGGCCGCTCCATGTACTACGTCGAGGAGGGCATGTTCCGGGCCCGGGCCTCGATCCGTTCCCGGGAGCGACCGGCGGCGGGGCGCCGTACACGGTCCGCGGTCCCCAGGCGATCACCGACGAGATCGCGGCCCCGACCGAACGCGAGGCCACCGGTGCCGCCCCGGCCGCCCGTCCCGCGCACCGGCCCCACCCCGCCCCGTCCACCCGTACCACCGCCGTGACGACGACCCGTCGCCCCACCCCGGGTATCCGCATGCGTTCCGCCGCCACTCCCGATCGTGCCGCCGTGGTGGTGACGGCGCGCTTCCCGGGCAAGGGCATCGACACCGACTGCGGCTGCGGCTGCGGCTGCGGGTAGGAGCCTCACGACGCCGGATGAACAGGAGAACGGATTCCCCGTCGCTTCCCGCGCCGACACCCGGCATGATCTCCCCGGCGGACACGCCCAGTTCATCCATCGAGGGAGTCACGTCATGAACCGCGCCCGACGCACCGGCCGCATCGGTGCCGATGCCGTGACCGGACGCATGGTGGCCGCTCTGATCGCGGGAAGCGCGGTCCTGGTGACCGCCGCGTGCACACAGGTCGAGAATCGCCACCCCCACGCGGAGGCAACACGGGCGACCGAAACGACGAAGCCGACACCGGGCCCCGACCCGGTCGACCCCCCACCGTCCGGGGCGACGACTCCCGGCTCCCCGACGCCGGACACGAACGCTCCCGTGCCCGGCGAGCCGCCACCCGCATTGCCGGCCGTCGAGGACGCCCCGACGCCGGCCGGCGAAACCCGCGCCCCGGCGCAACCGGTACTCCCGCGCATACCCGCCAAACCCTCCATCGCCGAGACCAACACCGCCCTGGCGAAGGCCCGCACGCTGCGCGCACGCGGCCTCGACCCACGATCCGATCGCTACGTCAAGGCCGTCGACCACGGCTGCTTCGCCCACGAGTCACAACCCGGCTGCACGGACTACCTGGCGACCCGCGGACTCGGCAGGGCGTACGCCGCGGCGATCACCCGGGACGACCCGACCGACACCCGGCCGCGACCACCGATCCAGCCCGTACTGCCCCCCGGATGCGTCATCGCCGCAACCGTCGGCGACGCCCGGGCACCGAAGGGCTTCCTGCTCGCCTGCACCGACTACACCCCGGAGTGAGACGCGACGGTCCGACCCGCGGCCACCGACGCCGGGCGGGCGGACCGACGACCCGCCCGGAGACGAGATCGATCGCGGTTGCCCGGCGGCCCTGTCCGTTTGCCCCGCGCACGCCCCCGGCGAGGAGGGTGAAGTCCTTCTTGAACACGTGCCGAACCACGGCCGGTTCGCCGAGCCCTTCACCACAGGCACGCCCGTGACCTGCGGAATCGCGGAGCCTGATGTCGTCGAGCACGATTCCGCCCGGGAACTCACCGGCCCAGAGCGATACGGACCTTGGGTCCGGTGCCGAAGAACGTCATCCCGTCGCAGACCGGGACCAAGTCGCGGGCGTCGCCGGGGATCTCGATCGGCAGGGTCGTCGACGCCGAGACGCCCTGTGTGAGGAGGGCCGTTCACGAGTTCCTGTTACCTGCACGTGGGGTTCGAATCTGTGAGCGATTTCCCGCGCTGCAAGTGATCGTTTCCCGTCGTCGCATGTAGGTTCGTACGCCGGTGGCAGGGTGGATCGCTGTCGTGCCCGGGAACGGGAGGGTGATCGTATGGCCGGTGGGTCGGAGCGGGGGGCGCGTCGGGCGTTTCTCGAGTCCTTGGAGTTGGGCGAGGTTCGCAGGGGTGTGGTCTCCTCGATCGCCGGTTTCGGGGTCTTTGTGGACCTGGGTGGGTTCGATGGGATGGTGAGCGTCGCCAATCTGTCGTGGAACCACGTCGAGCACTTGTCCGATGTGGTCGAGGTGGGGGAAGAGGTCTGCGTCGTGGTGTTGGACGTCGACATGGACCGCGAACGCGTCTCGTTGTCGTTGCAGGACCTGCAGCCCGATCCGCTCGTCCCTTTCGCCCGCACACGGCTGGGCCACGACCTTGCCGGAGTTGTCACCAAGATCGTCCCATTCGGCGTCTTCGTCCGCGTCGAGGGCGGTATCGAGGGACTGCTGCCCAGGACGGAGGAAGAGCGGGTGACGCCCGATGCCCCCGAGCGTGTCTGGCGAGAAGGGGACGCCGTGGTCGTCACGGTCGCCGACATCAACTTCCGTCGTCGCCGGGTTCGGTTCAGCCTCGTAGAGCACCGGCCAGGGCGGTTGGAGGCATACCCGCCGCCCCTCGGATGAAGGGAAGGGCTCGGATTCCGGGGAGCCGGTGGTGTCCCTTGCTTTCCCATCCGGGTGGTCGGCATCGTCATCGAGCCCGGGTGGTCTTCTGACCGAGCCGAGGGTTTGTCCACGTTGGGTCGTCGTAACAGATTCGGCGATTGTCTGGCCCGGCAACTTGTCTGGGCAATTTGCTCCGGAACCGGGCCGAGGGCGAGTGATCGGAGCGTCTCGTCCGGAAGCTCGGGGGCCAACGAGCCTTGTTTGTTTGGCGTTTCCCTGTCTCGGGGCCCTTGCGATCTCTATGAGCTGATCCGAGTTTGGTGGAGTCCCGGAAGCCGGGTTATGGTGCCCGGCGTAAAGGGGCACCACAAGCTATGCCAGCATCACGTAAATACCCCGATGAGCTGCGGGAACGGGCGGTCCGCGAGGTTCGCACCTCCGGGCGGCCAAGGAGGCCCTACAAATTGGGTCCGCCAAGCCGAGGCCGACGCCGGCGAGCGCGGCGACCGGATAACCACGGCGGAAAGCGAAGAACTCAAGCAACTGCGCAGGGAGAACGCGGAGTTGCGTCGGGCGAATGAGATCCTCAAGGCCGCGTCCGTGTTTTTTGCCCAGGAGATCGACCGTCCCCGGAGGAGGCCGAGCAGGTGATCGGCCACCTGCGCGAGCGTGGCCTCGGGGTCGATCCCGTATGCCGGGTGCTGGACTTGTCGCCGTCGACGTACTTCGCCCGCCGGAAGCGCCCGAAGTCCGCCCGCCGACTGCGCGACGAACAGCTGATGCCGCTGATCGAGCAGGAGCACGCCGACTCCGGCGGCACCTACGGTGCGAGGCGGATTACCCGCGCCCTGCGCCGCAAAGGCCACATCGTGGCCCGATGCACCGTGGAACGCCTGATGGCCGAACTCGGCATCGAGGGCGTCATCCGCGGCCGCCGCCGCACCACCGCCCCCGAGCCGGCCGCGCCGCGCCCGCCAGACCTGGTCGACCGCGTCTTCGCGGCCGACCGGCCCGACCGGTTGTGGGTCGCAGACCTGACGTATGTCCGGACCTGGTCGGGGTGGGCGTACGTCGCGTTCGTCCTGGACGTGCACTCCCGCATGATCGTCGGCTGCAGGCCGCCGAGCACATGCGCACCGAACTCCCGCCGGAGGCTTTGGAGATGGCGCTGTGGCGGCGCCGGATCAAGAAGGACTCCGGCCTGGTCCATCACAGCGACCGCGGGTCGCAATACGTATCGATTCGCTACACCGACCGGCTCACCGACATCGGCGCGTCCGCGTCGGTGGGCTCGGTCGCGGACTCGTACGACAACGCCATGGCCGAGGCGCTCAACGGCACCTTCAAAGCAGAGCTCATCGAAATGCAGGGCCCATGGCGCGACTTCGCCCAGGTCGAACGCGCCGTGTCCGAGTGGGTGACCTGGTACAACGACGAGCGCCTGCACTCGGCGCTCGACTACGTGCCACCGGTCGAGTACGAACAGCAATATTGGGCGAGCCAGGAACAAGACACACAGACCGCCTGAACAACCACAAACCGACTCTATAAAACCCGGGTCAGCTCACCCCACACTCACACCCGGTGATCCGGCGATGATCGAAATTGAGACATGCTCAGATCACGCTGTCCATTCCCTGGCGGTTCGTGGCTCCGATCAGCACTCTTATGCCAACCAACGGTGAAGATCCGTTGGGGTGCCGGCACACCGTCCCTGGGGGAGCCCATGAAGAAACCCGGAATTCTCGCCGCCCTGACCCTGGCCCTCGTCGCCGTGCTGAGCCCCTTCTCGACCGCACAGGCAGCACAGGCCCGCGCCGGCGGGGAATGTACTACCACCTGGTGGCTGATAGGTGGCCCAGCGGACGCCACGTTCCTGTGTGACACCGATTATCCGAAGATAACTTGGCCGGACGGACGGGACGAGTACGTTCTCATCGGTTCCGACCGCCAGGTTTGGCACAGCTACCAATACAGCGCGGGCGGAGCATGGTCCACCTGGGCCACCCTTGGCGACAGCAACAACATCCAGAACGGCGTCTGGACGTGGTGGGCGGGCTCGACCCCCATCGTGCAGGTACTCGGTGGTGACAACCAGTACTGGTGCAACGTCTACAGCGGCGGCTGGAGCAACTGGCACGTCTGCACCTGATCGACCCGCCCGTACGCGAAAGCCCCGCCCCGAGCGGGGCTTTCGCGTGCCCCGAGGCCACGAACCACCCGCCGACGAACCGGCCCCGGGGAACCGCGTCCCTTCCGAATCAGGGGCTTTTCTGCGACCGGACGTCACCGGTGGCGCGCGCGGTTGTCAGCGGCCCCGCGTGGGCTTCTGCGAGCCTGGGACGGCTTCCCGGGTATCCGATACCCGCCGGGGCATCTCGGGCGCCCGTACGGGCCCCTGGGGTCATGGCGCGGGTGGTGCTGGTGATCACGGTGTCGAGCGCGATGGCCGTGTCGCGCAGGATGGCGAGGGTGGCCGCCGGGTCCGCGTCGGGATCGAGCGCGATGGCCGCGAGGTGATCGAGGATCCGGGATGCGTGGCCGGCCACCGTGAGCGGCAGCGGCGACGCCACCTCCGCCGACGTCACCGGGGCCGGCTCGTACGCGTCCAACGCGGGCCCGAGCAACGGCTCGGGCCCTCGGCCGGTCCAACGTCCTACGGGTCGGCGCGCCGCGGGGCTGGCGGAGCGCACCACCGCCCGGTCCTCGGCCGCGGTCGGCGGAAGCAGCGGCAGCAGCACCTCGCGCGGGTGCCACCGAGCCTCGACACCCCACTCGTACCGGCACCGGTGGCACCGCCACAGGCCGGCGGCCTCCTGGTCGACATCGGTGGACCAGCACTGCCCGCACCGCACCGGCACGGCGGGTGCCCGCCGGCGTAGACGCCAGGGCGCGTGTTCCTCGGGCGGGCACCCGACGGTGCCGCCGTGGCCGTGAAGATGGTGCACCCGCACCTGCTGGTCGGCGATCAGAGGGAGTTCCGGCGCAGGTTCGTGCGAGAGGTCGCGGCCGCGCGGAAGGTGGGCTCGGCGTTCACCGCCGCGGTCGTGGCCGCCGATCCTCACGCTCAAGTTCCTTGGTTGGCCACGGAGTTCGTGCCGGGGATTCCCCTGAGCGCGGCGGTGGAGCGGTTCGGGCCGCTGCCCGAGACGTCACTGCGCGAGCTGGCCGCGGGCCTGTTCACCGCGCTGGCCGGGATCCACGCGGCCGGCCTGGTTCACCGGGACGTGAAGCCGTCGAACATCGTGCTGGGCGTCGACGGCCCCAGGGTCGTCGACTTCGGGATCGCGCTCCCGGCCGGCGCGACCGGCCTGACCGGGACCGGCCACACCGTGGGCACACTCGGGTTCATGTCCCCCGAACAGTTCGAACGCTCCGACGTCGGGCCCGAGAGCGACGTGTTCTCCGCCGCCGCCGTCCTGGCCTGGGCGGCCACCGGCCGTTCCCCGTTCCCCGTTCCCCGGCGACACCCTGCCCGTGCTGTTCGCGAACCTGACCACGCGCGCCCCCGATCTGAACGGACTCCCCGCCCCGCTCGCGCCCCTGATCGAGGCGGCCCTCTCCAAGAGCCCCGCGACACGCCCCACCGCCCGGGACGCCCGCACCATGGTCCCCGCCCCGCCCACCCACGTCGGCCCGGACCACGGATGGTTGCCACCCACGCCATCCTCCTCGCCGCCTCGGCCGTACTCCGCACCCCCGCGCCCCCGCTCGCGTCCGACGGCGACACCGCCACCGCGACGCCACCCGTGGGGGCGGCGCCGAAGCACCCGGCACCACTCGCCGCCCAACCGCCACGGAAGGCACCGGCCACGCCGGAACCGGCACACGGCGAGCCGGAGGCGCCGGAAGGCAGGACCTCCCCCGACGACGCACGGCGCGTGTGGGCGGCACGGAACAAGGGGCCGTCCGGCGCCGGCTGCGTCGTCTCGGGCGCAGGTTCGTCGACTTCGCCGCGAGCGTGGGCCGTCACCTGGGCTATGGCGGACGCGGTATGCGCAAGCTCCTGACGGCCGCCGGGAACCGGGCCGCGGTCGGGTTCCGCAGTCGGCGGGATCGACTCGACGGAGCGCAGTGTCGTTCCCGGGTCCACTCCCGCACGCCGTTGCAGTGTTCGGCGACCTTGAACGGGCCACCACCGGGATTCACGCGGTTGATGTCGGCTGGGGTCGGCTCCGTCATGCCCGCGTAACGTCGCGTCGTCCACCTGCCCGCGACCGACCTCGCGGGCGTGGAAGGCCCGTCGATGAACGATCCCGTCTCCCCCGGATGGCTATGACGTCTTGAGTTGGCCCCGGTGGGACGCCCTGGGTTCTGAAGGTGGTTGCAACACCTGACCCTGCGGGGTGCTGCGATGGCCAAGCCGCGGCGAACGGCGGTTTCCAGCAATCGTCGCAACACGGTGGTCATTCCAGTGTTGCGACGAGCTTGGCGAAGAGGTTCGCGGGGGTGTTCCAGCCGAGGGTCTCGCGGGGGCGGCTGTCGAGTTCGGCGGCGACGAAGGCGAGGTCCCCGGCACCGAGGAGGGACAGGTCGGTGCTCTTGGGGAAGTACCGGCGGAGCGGGCCGTTCGTGTTCTCGTTCGAGCCGCGTTGCCCGGGGCCGGCGGGTTCGCAGAAGTGGACGGGGACGCCGGTGGCGCGGGTGAACTCGTCGTGTCGGCTCGTCTCGCCGCCTTGATCCCGGGTCACCGAGCGGGCCGGTTCGGCGGGGAGGTCGCCGAGGGCGTGGACGAGCGCGTCGCGGACATGCTCGGCGCCCCGGCCGCCGGGCGGGTGGAGGAGTTCGACGTAGCGGGTGGATCGGTCGACCAGGGTGCCGATCGCGGACCGGTTGCCCTTGCC
>NZ_JBEXUX010000062.1:0-58344 GCF_040629175.1 Embleya sp. NPDC005971
GGGGCCGGGTTCTCCCGGCCCCGACCCCGGTGCCCCCGGACGGGGCTGGATCACACCTGCGCCCGAACGCCCCGCCCGACAACCGCAGACACCCTTCACCGTCGACCGCCCGCGCCAAGGGCGGCCGATCGATCAACGCTGTGCCGAGTCGTCAGTTGACCTCGTGTCGAGTAGAAGGAGCCGTCGTGCAGTCTTCCGCGTCCACCACCGTCATCGACAGTCGAAGTGTCGTCGCCCTGTTGTCCCGGCTGCGTTCCGTGGCCGGCCAGGCGGATCCCCTGCCGCTGTACGCCAGTCTACGGGAGATGGGCGACGTGGTGCCCGCGCCCTGGGGCGGCTTCCTGGTGGTCGGCCATCGTGCCTGCGACGAGGTTCTGCGCAGCCCCGATTGGCTCGCCCTGGACCGGGCCTGGCGGGCGCGACAGACCGACGGCTCGCGGTGGTCGACACCCTCGTCGCGCGAACTCGAACAGACGCTGGTGGCGCTCAACCCGCCGGAGCACACCCGGATCCGCAGATCCGTCAACAACATCTTCGACCGCGGCACCCTGGAGACACTGCGCCCGACCGTGCAACGCGTGGCGAACACCCTGCTGGACACCCTGATCGAGCAGGCCGGGGACGCGGACGCGGACTTCGCCGAACTCGTCGGCGAACAACTGCCGGTGGCCACCGTGGGGCATTGGCTCGGCCTGCCGCCCGAGGACTTCGACCTGCTCCGCGCGCTCACCCACGCGCAGGCGTACGCCCAGGAGTTGTTGCCCACCAAGCGCCAACTCCGGGCGGCGGACGAGGCGGTCGGGGGGCTGCGCGAGTACTTCACCGCGCTGGTCGCGCGCCGCCGCGCCGCCCCCGGCGACGATGTGATCTCCCAGTGGTTGCGCGCCTGGGACGCGTTGGAGCCCGATCGCGAACTCGCGGACGAGCACGTCTACTCGCTCGCCATGTTCGTGGTGATCGCGTCCCTGGAGACCACCTCCACCCTGCTGTCCACGATGGTCTGGACCTTCGACCGGCATCCGGCGCAGCGGGCCTGGCTGGGCGCCCACCCGGCGGCGCTGGCCGACGCCGTCGAGGAGGTCTTCCGATACGACCCGCCGATCCACGTGACCACGCGCTATGCGAGCAGGGACCTGGTCCTGGCGGGCATGCCGATCGGCCGCGGCGAGGTCGTGCACACGATGTTGGGTGCGGCCAATCACGACCCGGACCTGACGCCCGACGCGCACGCCTTCGACATCACCCGACGAGCCCGGCACATCTCCTTCGGCGGCGGCATCCACTACTGCATCGGGGCGGGCCTGGCCCGCCTGGAGGCCGGTGTGCTGCTGGAGGCGATCGTACGTCGCCTGCCCGCGCTGCGGGTGGTGGCGGAGCCGACGTGGGAACCGCGGCTGGCGTTTCGCCGGATCACCCGGATGCCGGTGAGCGTGCGCTGAGCGAATCGCCGGCGGGGTGGACGCGGCGGTGTGCCGCGACCACCCCGCGGCGTCGACGTGCGACCGGCGGGCGTGGGTGTGCGCTCAGCGCGCGGTCGCCGCGCCCAGGAACGCGGACAACATGTGGCCGTCGAGCATCGAGAGATCGCCGAAGCGGTCGCTGCGGCTGTAGGCGTTCATCAACGTCTTCGACGCGTGCAGGGCCGCGACCGGCCTGCGGACGACCGGCTTGACCCAGCGGCTCACCGCCGCGTCCAGTTCGGAGGCCGGCACCACCTGATGCAGGATCGACAACCGGTGTGCGGTGTGCGCGTCGAACGCGTCGGCGGTCAGTACGAGTTCGCGGATCCGGGCGGCGCCGACCTCGCCGATGAGTCGAGCCATCGCACCGCCCCACGCGGTGGGCAGTCCCAGGGCCAACTCGGGCATCCGGAACCGTGTCTCGATGTCGCCCACCCGCAGGTCGCAGAAGATCGCCAGGGCCAGCCCCGCCCCGACCACCTGGCCGTGCACCCGCGCGATGGTGACCGGATCGGCCGCGGCGAGCCCCTCGCACACCGCTCGCGCCTTCTCGCCGATCCGGCGCACGGCCGGCCCGCCGGGATCCTCGGCCGCCAGCCGTAGCAACTCGCCGCGATCACCGCCCAGGCAGAACGAATCACCCTCCCCGGACAGGACGAGCACTCGCACGTCGGTACGCTCCCGCAGGTCGGCGAGCACCGCCAGGAGGTCGTCCAACATCTGCTCGTCGAGCGCGTTGCCCCCCTCCGGCCGGGCCAACCGCACCTGCAATACCGCCCCTTCGAGGCTGGTGCGCACCGTCTTCAGATCCAGCGAGTCCACGAGGGTGATCCCTTCCGGTCGCGAGGGGAAACGCCGCCGCACCACGCGGAAGCCCCCGTCGATCACCAGATCGTCGCATCGATGATCACGCCTTGAGGAGCCGAATCCACGCCATTCGAGGGCGCGCCACCGGAGCATCCAGGCCACCCCGTCGCCGACCGCGGCCCGCTCACCCCGCCGTTCCCGGCCCCGGCTCGCGGGTGGCGGCGGCCGCGGCGGCGAGCAGTTCGGGGACCGTGCCGGTGAAGTCGCGGACCAGGCGGGCGGTCACCGCCCAGGCGTCGCCGCCGGGGCCCAGATGTTGCTCGACCAGGGCGGACAGCCGCTCGGCCACCTCCGCGAGGGCCACCGGGTGGGTGTACAGCGCGGCCAGGATCATCGCGGCGCCGCGCCCCTCGTACAGGAACTCTTCGGGGGTGACCAGGCGTTCGGTGACGCAGCGGGCCCAGTGCGCGTTGTCCTCGCGGGCGATGCTCGCGCGCATGTCGCCGCGGCGCAGTGCGGCCAGGGCGAGTATGCGTGATCGGGGCGCGAGTTGGGCGACGCACGCGTTCGGGGCGGTTTCGATCAGCGCGAGGGCGACCGGTTCGGGGACGGCCGGGTGGGCGGCGAGCGCGCCGACGGCGTGCCGCGTCACGGTGCCGCGGGCGAGCGCCTTGTGCACGTCGTCCCACGGTATCCGGCCGCCGATCCGGGACTGTTGGGCGATGAACCGAGGGAGGTGGTCGCCCAGATCGCCGGTGGTCTCGCGTCGGGTGACGCGCTCGATGTGGTCCAGGACGTCCTGCGCGGTACGGGCGGAGCCGAGCACCTCGCCCAGGCGCAGCCGCGACTCGAAGGCGTGGCCAAACGCCGCGGCCGAGTGCGCCGCCGCGCGCAGCAGGTCGAGTCGACCCGCCTCGGCCAGCCGTCGGTAGGCGACCAGGGTCGGACCGGTACCGAGGTGGTCGACGCGGGCGAGGGCGGCCAGGACGGTCTCGGGGTCGCGCGCGAACACCGCGAGTTTCGCGTCCTCCACGCGTGGGTCGGTGTATCCGTGCGAGGGGTCGTGCCGCGGCAGCGCGTCCAACGTGTCGAGCGACGCCGCCGCCAGGGGCACCGGTTCGGTGCGGCCGGGGGCGTGTGGGGTGCCGGACCAGATCGCGGCGCGCACGTGCGCGGGGATGTCGGGTCGGGCCAGGATCGCCGCGTTGACGCGTGGGTCGTCCAGTCCCAGCAGTGCCGCGCGCAGGCCGGCGTGCTGGGCGTGGTTCGCGGCCAGCAGCGGCAGTCGTTCGGGGGAGGTCGCGGCGAGCGTGTCCACCAGGGCCGCGGCGAGCCGGCCTGCGAACGGCGTGGTGAGCGTCCGGCCGCACAGGGCGGTCGACACGTCGTCGTCCAGTGCGGCGACGATCGCCGCCGCCGCGCGCGGATCGGCCTGGCGCAGCAGCACCGTCACCGGGGAGCGCACGCTCGCCGCCTCGTGCCCGGGGGTCGTCGGGCAGTCCCGGGGCGGCCCGATGCCGGCGGCCTCGTCGAGGAGGTCGGCGATGCTGCCGTGGTACGGCGAATCCGCGTGCAGCAGGGAGGTCGCGGTGCGCCAGCGCTCCGGGTCGGTGCCCAGCGCCGCGCGGACGGTTCCTCGGAACAGGCGGACCAACTCGGCGAGTTGCCCGGACCGCACGGCGGGCAGGCGGTTGCCGGTCCGGGTCGCCAGGTCCTCGACCAGTTCGATGGCCTTGGCCGCGTGCGGAGCGCGGAAGATCAGGTCGTGGGCGGTGAATCTGCCGGTGGCCAGGCCGATCCGGGCGGCTCGGGTGTGCGGCGGGCCGGGTGTCTCGTGGGCGAGCACGGCCAGGGCGGTGTGCCGCGGGCAGGTCGGCACGGCGACGATCTCGGCGCTCACCGCGGGGCCCCAGGAGGCGACACAGGCGAGGTCGGCGGCCCGCGCCCACTGCGCGGCGGTCCACGACTCGGGGCGACAGGCGTGCAGTTGCCGCCACTTGCCGAACGTCGGCCGCAGGGCGGCCCGGGCCATCGTGTGCATGGCATCGGGAGCGTTGCCGGCCGGTGGCTTGGTCCGGCTCTCGGCCCCGGCGCGGCGCAGGTGTTGCGGGGTGTCGAAGCGTCCGTACACCTGGGCGCGCACCTCGTCGGCCGGGTCCTCGGCCAGCAGCGCGAGGGTGCCCGCGTCCAGGGGTGCGTTGCGCACCAATCGCGCGCGATCGGCCGCCGGTGCGTGACGGGCGATCCACGCGGCGACGGGCGGGGGCAGCGACAGATCGGTGTTGGCGAGGAGCTGCGGGCCGATCTCCGGGAACAGTCGGCGCATCGCGGCGTCGAGCCGGTGTCCCCGGGAGTCGTCTGTGGCATCGAGTAGAACCAGCAGCGATTCGATCACGGCCCCACCCTGCCGGCCCGACCGCGACGCCGGCTGCGGTACCGCTCAGGAACTTCGGCTCGGTCCTGTCCGAGGACTCGACTCGGTGTCGCCCGCAACCTCGGCTCGGTCCGTCCTGGGCAGGACGTCGCGCAACGCGGCCACCCAGGCGGCTGCCCCCTCGGTGCCGCCGTCGACCACGACCCGCCGGGTCAGTCCCGCGAGCAGTGCGCCCAGCGCCCTGGGGCGCAGGTCCTGGTCGGGGTCGACGCCCAGTCGGGCGGCGGCGATGCCGACCGCGTCCTGGGCCAGCGCGTCGATCCGCAGGATGGCGAATTCGTGCACGGAGCGGATGTCGGCGAAGCGGCGGCGGAGTTCGCGTCGGCGGGCCATGGTGCCGGCCGGCTCGTTCGCGGTTCCGTTGGTATAGCCGTCGAAGGCGTGCGCCAGGGCCGCCCACAGGTCGAGGTCGGCCGGCGCCGCGGCGAACCGGTCGACGATGTGCCGGCCGAAACCCCAGCCGAAGAGCAGTGCTTCCTTGCTCTCGTAGTAGCGGAAGAAGGTGCGGTGCGCGACGTCGGCCCGGGCGCAGATCTGGTCGACGGTGGTGCCCTCGAAGCCGCGCTCCTCGAAGAGATCCAGGGCCGCGGTCCGAATGGCGTCCCGGGTCTGCGCCTTCTTGCGTTCGCGCAGTCCCGGTCCGGTCGTCGCGGCGTGCGTCTGCTCGCGCATGGTCCTCCCAGTCGATGCCGTCCGAAGGCCGGGGCGGGCTTCGTGACGGTGTGTGGCGGCTTCGTGGTCGCGGGGGTTCGGGGCCCGGGGTTCGGGCTCCCGGATTGCAATCTTCCCCGCCACAGAAGTTTGCACTACTGTCATCTGGCAGTTGTGCCACTTATCGGGGTCGGTGCAGGTCCACCCCCGTGGACCCGTGTTCCCCCGGACGGAGCGAGGGCGGGTCGGCCCGGACCGCCCGTTCGGCAAGCGCCGGCCGCGGTCCGAAGCACCCCACACCCGCCCCCGATCACCACCACGAGGACTGATCCACCATGCTCCGCACGCTGCGCCACCACGACGGCACCCGCTTTCGCGACCTCAACCACAACGGGACCATGGAGCCCTACGAGGACCCCCGGCTCCCGATCGACGAACGCGTCGCCGACCTGCTGGGCCGGATGACCCTGGCCGAGAAGGCCGGCCTGATGTGCTGCGGCCGGATGGTCCCCGGCGACGGCTCGCGCATCCCCACCGGGGCCGAGTCGATCGGCGAACGCGGCGTCAACACCTTCGGCCTCACCGCGATGCCCGCGCCGGTCGAGATGGCCCGGTGGAACAACCACGTGCAGGAACTGGCCGCCGCCACCCGGCTGGGCATCCCCGTCACCCTGGCCTCCGACCCCCGGCACGGCTTCACCGAGAACCCCGCCACCGCGTTCACCGGTGGCGCCTTCAGCCGCGGCCCCGAACCGATCGGCCTCGCGGCCACCGACGACCCCGAGCTGGTCCGGGAGTACGCCGCCGCGATGGCCGCCGAACTGCGCGCCGTCGGCGTGCGCGTCGCGATCCACCCGATGGCCGACCTGGCCACCGAGCCGCGCAAGCCGCGCACCAGCGGCACCTTCGGCGAGGACGCCGACCGCGTCGCCCGCATCCTGGCCGCCTACATCCGCGGCATGCAGGGCGAGCGTTTGGGCCCGGACAGCGTCGCGTGCATGACGAAGCACTTCCCCGGCGGCGGCCCCCAGGAGCGCGGCGAGGACCCGCACTTCGCCTACGGCACCCGCACCGTCTACCCGGGTGGCAACCTCGACTACCACCTGCGGCCGTTCGAGGCCGCGTTCGCGGTCGGCACCGCCCAGGTCATGACGTGCTACTCGATTCCGGTCGGCACCGCGCTCGCCGAGGTCGGCTCCTCGTTCAACCGCGACGTCCTCACCGGCCTGCTGCGCGACCGGTACGGCTTCGACGGCGTGGTGTGCAGCGACTTCAACGTGCTCACCGGCATGGAGATCCCCGGCATCGTCGCACTGCCGCCCCGCAACTGGGGCGTCGAACACCTCACCATCGCCGAACAGGCGGCGATGATGTTGCACGCCGGCGTCGACCAGTTCGGCGGCGAGACCCGCACCGACCTGATCATCGACGCGGTGCACTCGGGCGCCGTCGAGGAGAGCCGCATCGACGCGTCGGCCCGGCGCATCCTGCGCGACAAGTTCCGGCTCGGCCTCTTCGACGACCCGTACGTCGACCCCGAGGCCGCCGAACGGGTGGTGGGACACCCCACCCACGTCGAGCTCGGCCGCCGCGTGCAACAGCGCTCCCTGGTCCGCCTGACGGGGGAAGTGTTCGTGGCGGAGCCGCGGCGCCGGCTGTACGTGGAGAACATCGACCCCGAAGTCGCCGCCCGTTACGGCACGGTGGTCCAGCGACCCGAGGACGCGGACCTGGCCGTCATCCGGATCGACGCCCCCTACGAGCCCCGCGAGGGACTGCTGGAACGCCACTTCCACGCCGGCTCCCTCGACTTCCCCGCCGGCGAGGTCGAGCGGCTGGGCAAGCTGTGTGCGACCGTACCCACGGCGATCGACGTCTTCCTCGACCGCGCCGCGATCCTCACCGAACTCGCCGGTTGTGCCGCCGCCCTCCTCGCCGACTTCGGCGCCGACGACGACCTGGTCCTGGACGCGGTCTTCGGCCACGCCCCCACCCCCGGCACGCTGCCCTTCGACCTGCCCTCGTCGATGCGCGCGGTCGAGGACTCCCGCGAGGACATGCCATTCGACACCGGCGAACCGCTGTTCCGCTGCGGACACCCGCACTCGACCCGGTGACGACACCCGGCGAACGTCCCGACCTCCGGTGGGTCGAACCGCCGCCGTGCCGGCGCACACCCGCGCGCCGGCACGGCCCGCCCGGGTCGGGGATCAGGAGGGCGTTCGGGACGGCCGACGGAGGGGGCCGCGCGTCTCGACACCGGCCGGGTGGGTCGCGGTGCGCGGGATCGCCGCCGCGGTGAGCGCCGCGACCACGGACGCGGCGGCGGCGAGCGCGAAGACGATCCGGTAGGCGTCGAGCGAGGCGTACGTGGCACCGCCCGCGCCCGCCGGCAGCGTCACCGTCGTCAACACGACGGTGACCACCGTGCTGCACAGGGCCTGGCCGATCGTGCGCATCAGCACGTTCAGGCCCGTCGCCGCCGCCGTCTGCTCCGCCGGCACCGCCTGGATCACCAGGGTCGGCAACGCCGAATACACGAGCCCGGTCCCCACCGAACACAACGTCGCCCCGGCCGCGATCGTCCACATCTGCTCGCTGGTGAACACCCGCACCACATACGCCACCGCGATCACCAGCGCCCCGGCCACCAGCGTCGACCTGGCCCCACGCGCGGCGGACAACCGGGCCGACACCGGCGACATCAGCACCATCGTCAACCCGCCGGGCAACAGGCACAGGCTCGCCACCAACGCGGACGCCCCCAGGCCGTAACCGGTCTCCTCGGGCGCCTGCACCAACTGCACGGTGGCCAACCAGTTCGCGTAGAAGGCGAATCCGGTCACCAGGGCCGCCAGGTGCGGGAGCAGGACCGTCCGGCGGGCCGCCAGTCGCAGATCCACGAGCGGCTCGCGCACCCGCAACTGATGCCGACCCCAGACCGGCAGCACGAGCAGGCCGGCCGCGCCGATCCCCAGCACCGCCGGGCTGCTCCACCCCCAGTCCTCCCCCTTGGACACCGCGAGCAGCACGCCCACCAGGCCGGTGGTGAGCAACAAGGCCCCCACGATGTCGAAGCGACCGGGGGTACGCGCCGACGACGACCGCGGCAACACCCACCACGAGAGCACCGCGCCGAACACCCCCAGGCCGGTCGTCACCCAGAACAACACGTGCCAATCGGCGTGCTGCACCACCACCGACGCCAACGGCAGCCCGGCCGCCGCCCCGATGCCCACCGTCGAACTCATCAGCGCGACCGCCGAGCCGACCCGGTGCGGCGGCAGTTCGTCGCGCAGGATGCCGGTCGCCAGCGGCACGACCGCGGCCGCCGTGCCCTGTAGCGCCCGCGCGGTGATCAGCACACCGATGTCGGAGGTCAGCGCGCACAGCGCCGAGCCGAGCGTCATCACCACGAGCGCGCCGACCAGGATGCGCCGCCTGCCGTACATGTCGCCGGCCCGCCCCAGCACCGGATTGAGCACCGCACCGGAGAGCAGCGTCGCGGTCAACATCCAACTCACCGTGCCCGGTGACGACCCGGTATCGCCGGGAAGCGCGGGCAGCAGCGGCACGATCACCGTCTGCATGAGGGCCATGAGGGTGCCGCCGAAGGCCAGGGTCGGCACGATCAGACGGGAGCGAAGACCTGACGAAGGTACGGCGGTTGCCACGAAACGGCTCCCGAATCCAGGGGCCGCCAACCTAACTGACGGCCCGTCAGATCAGTTGTGTCACGATCTCCCGCCGAACGCCGGCACACGTGACGGACATCGCACCTTCGAGCCGCCCCACCGACCCCGCCCCCACCGTCGTCGGCGGCGCGCAGCCGCCGATCACACCCCGATGGCCCCGTCGATACGTTCGCGCAGCAGGTCGGCGTGGCCGTTGTGCCGGGCGTACTCCTCGACCAGGTGGATCAGCACCCAGCGCAGCGAGACCGTGCCGCGCCACGCGTCCTCGCCCGCGACGTCGAGGTCGGGCGCCTCGATCGTGAAACGCTCGGCGAAGGCGACCTCCGCACGCCAGACCGCCCAGGCCCGCTCGACGACCGCGTCGTCGGGCACCGCGCCCTCGAAGTCCCCGTCGGGGTCGGTGCGCGAGGAGAAGTGGGCCGGCGCGTCCTGCCCGGCCAGGACCTCCCGGAACCAGCGGCGCTCCACGTCGGCCAGGTGTCGCACGATCCCGAGCAGCGAGAGCGTGGACGGCGGCACCGATCGCCGGGCCAGGTCCGCGCCCAGGCCCGAGCACTTCAGTTCCAGCGTCGAGCGCTGGGCGGCCAGGACGTCGGTCAGGATGGCCCGCTCGTCACCCGTGGTGGGGCCCTCGAATCGACGGTTCGTGGCAACGCCGACGAACAGGTCGCCTCGTCGGGTCGGCTCGGTCGTCTCCGTCATGGTCGACCCACACAATCCGCCCAAACGGGCCTCGGGACTCGGTGTTCTCGGGGTTCGGCCCGCGCGGGGCTCGGGGGTCGCGGGGCTCCGGCTTGCCGGGGCTCGGCCTGCTCGGCCCGCTCGGCCGCGAACCCGGGCGGCCGGGGCGCTGCTCAACCGCCGGAATCCCGATCCGCATCCATCCGGTCGCGCCTGCCGAACCGCCGGTCGTCCGCGTCGGCCGCGTCCGGGTCCGTACCGCCGGCGGACTCCGGTACGGGCAGGTCCAGCGCATCGGCGACGGCCCGGCCCCGATCGGCCGGATGCCGCACCTCGGTCCCGGGCACGACCCGGTAGACGTTGCGCCGGCCGCTGCGCTGCCGGGTCAGATATCCGCCGTGCTCCAGGTCCGCCAGGATCGCCTGCACGGCGCGCTCGGTCAGCAGACACACGGCTGCGATGTCACGCACCCGCGCCCCGGGATCACGGGCGATCGCCGAGAGCACCCGAGCGTGATTGGTGAAGAACGTCCACGAGGGCCGGGACTGCTCCGCATCGCTCATGCGCACCATCATAGGCTCGACCATTCCGGCAACTCGACACACGAATTGCAGTTCATGAATTCCTTGACGTACGTTCGGTGGCCATCGATCCTGGAGACGACGCAACCGCCGGCCACTCGCCCCGGCCGAATCCACCCACCGCCCCGAACGACCATCCAGGCCCGACCCGCCGTGTGATGGAGGGAAGCCCGCCATGACCCCACGACGCCCCGGTTCCCGCCACTCGCCGCACCCACCGGGCCGCCCCGGGACTCACCGAAGCCGCCGTCGGGAGAGCACGCAGAAGCACCTGCGCATACGGGTGATCGTCGCCGACGACCGGGTGCTGCTGCGGATCGGCGGCGAAGTCGACATCGACACCGAAGCGGATCTTCGCCGCGCCCTGGACCGGGCATTGGCGGCGGGGGTGCGGCGGGTGGACGTGGACATGCGCAACCTCACGTTCTGCGACAGCACCGGCCTGCACGCCCTGCTCCGAGCGCGGTCCAGGGCCCTGGAAACCGGGACCCGACTCGGTCTCGCACCCGGCGACAGGCTGCGCCGTCTGCTCGAAGTCACCGACACCGCACACCTGTTCACCCCACTCGCCTTCCCATGACCGGCCGTGGACGGGCAATTCACTCCGCCGCTCCACCGCGCCGGAGCACCAACGGCAACACGAGCCACCAGCCGAGGAACCAGACCGCGGCCGCCGCGGTGAGCAACGCCGCCGTCACGTCGTCGGTGGCCACCCGCAACAGCAACAACAACGAGCAGCCGATCGTGCAGGCCAACAGGCCCACCCCTGCCGGAACAAGGTGGTTCGCCACCCGCACGAGTCGGGGCTTGCGGTGTTGTCCCGTGACGGCGCGATGCAGCGAGACGACGGACACCAGGACACCCATCGAGGCCGCTCCCAGGACCACGGCGGCCACGTAGAGGCCGTTGTCGAAGTCGCCCAGGGTGTCGAACTTCGGGGTGAACACGACGCTCAACAGGAAGCCGAACAACACCTGCGCACCGGTCTGTACAACGCGCACCTCCTGGAGAAGTTCGATCCAGCGCCGATCCGCGCGCTCGTCCGCGCTCTCCCCCCGACCGTCCCGCTCGCTCATGGCGTCCCTTCGTCGGCACCTCCGCGTGTGCGAGACGACTTCCCCGACCATCGCCAGGGCACACCGGGCGATTCCTCGGATCGGCCGCCGACCGGGCAGGCTCGCGAGGCCGAGGCCGTCGAGCCGGCCGACGGCCCGCGACGGCACCTCCCTCCGACAGGGGGTTTCTCCCCGTCATGAGGGGCAACCCCCCTGCCCCGTAGGGGAGTCCCCGTACCCGCGTACCGTTCTGCGCCGGACCGGACCGGTTTTTCCTCCTCCTGTGGTAGCCCGGCTAGGCCGACGGGCTGATGCTTCCGTCAACCCGCAGGGCGACGCGGGCCGCGGCGTCTTCCTGTGACCATGGAGTCGACCCGAGATTTGTGCCGCCCGGATGCCCGGTGGGCCACTCGATCCACGTCCGGTTGCCACCGGACGTGTCCCGCTCGTCGCGGACGCGCCGGCTCTCCCGGCCCGCGACGACGGGCCCGCGCCGGATCGGCCGGCCCTCCCCCCGTGGGGCCGGCCGACCGGCGCGGCGGTACACCCCGAGACGCCGTCCCCCTCCGGGTGAGCTACGCCCCACCGCCGAGTCGGTCGAGTGTCGCCGCCAGGAGGGCCGTTCGGGCGGGCATGGTGGCGATCTGCACGAACTCGTCGCGGGCATGCGGGTGGCCGCCGACGGCGCCCATGCCGTCGAGGGTGGGGATGCCGATCGCGGCGGTGAGGTTGCCGTCCGAGCCGCCGCCGGAGCGCACGCCTTCCGGTTCGGGGAGGCCGAGTTCGCGGGCGGCGGCCCGTGCGTGGGCGACCAGGTCCGCGGACATGGCTTCCTCGAGCGGGTACCGATTGACGCCGCCGGTCACGGACAGCTCGGCGTCCGGCAGTACCGCCCGCAGGGTCTGCATGTGCCGTGTGACGCGGTCGAGTTCGGCACGGGTCCAGCCGCGCACGTCGATGTCGAACGCGGCCGTCTCGGGCACGGTGTTGACGGTGGATCCGGACGTGGCGACGGTGGGGGTGACCGTGGTGCCCAGGTCGGCGCGCTGCGCGGACGACATCGCGAGTACCTGGTGGGCGAGTTCCACGGTCGCGTTCACGCCCAGTTCCGGCTCCAGGCCCGCGTGCGCGGCGCGGCCCCGAACCGCCACCCGGAATCGGGCCACGCCCTTGCGCGCGATCTTGACCGCGCCGCCGGGCGCGCTGGGTTCGCCCACCAGTACCGCGCCGGCCTTGCCTGCGAGTTCCTCGACCAGGGCACGTGAGGTCAGCGATCCGGTCTCCTCGTCGCCGGTCAGCAACAGCCCGACCCGATCGTGCGCGCCGGAGATCCGGGCCGCGTACAACATCTGCACGATGCCGGCCTTCATGTCGAACACGCCCGGGCCGCGGGCAATACCCTCGTGCGTCGAGAAGGGCAGCTCCGTGAGGGTCCCCATCGGCCACACCGTGTCGTAGTGCCCGAGCAACAACGGCCCGTTCGGCCGCGGTCGCCAGACCAGGTTCGTGATGCCGGCCAGGACGACCCGCTCGGGCTCGCGGCCGAGAAACCCCGCCCCGACCGCGGCCAGCAACTCCGCGCACCGGTCCAGGGCCGAGAGATCCTCGGACGGGGATTCGCAGTTCACCAGTTGGCCCAACAGGGCCACCATGGCATCGAGTTCGGCCGACAGGTCCGCGAGATAGCGCTGGGTGGAAGCCATATCCGGATACCTGTCCAGCCGACCGGCCGCAGCCACCTCGAACTCGGTTCGCCCGGCCGCCCACCCCGGCCCGGCGTCGGCGACGCGTACGGAATCGGTGGCCGTTCTTCGTTGCCGACGACGATTCGACGGCCGTCCGGCCCTGCCTCCGTGATCATTCTCCGCGGCACGCGCCGCCTTCCAAGGAGGTATCCCGTGCTGGGACGATCCGATCCCGCCTGCCCGTCACCCGACCACCGCCGACGGGTGGTGGCCATCGAGTCGGGTGCCGCACTCGGCACCGGGCCCGTCGGTACCGACCGTCGCCCGGGAGGCGTGCGATGACACGCGTCTCCCGAGGGGCCGTGACGGCCGTCGCGCTGGGACTGCCGGCCGCCGGGTGCGGGGGACCGACGGCGGGGCCGGTGCCGGCGGCAACACGGTCACCATCGGGGTCGCCGGCGACCCCGGCGCGATGAACCCGCTGACCGCGCCGGCCTCCAGCGCGGTGATGATGAATCGCTTCGCCTACGACTCGCTGGTCGACATCCGACCCGACGGGCAGATCGCCTCCGGCGTGGCCCGGACCTGGACCGCCGACGCGACCACGGCGAGCTTCACCCTCAGGCGCGACGTGTTGTGCGACCACGGCACCACGTTGACCCCGTCCGCGATCGCCGCGCAGTACAACTACATCGGCGACCCGGCCAACAAGTCGCCGATGGCCGGCCCGATGGTGCCGGTCGGCGCCACCGCCGTCGCGGACGACGCCGCGGGCACCCTGACGCTGAAGGCCCCGGAGGCCACCCCGTTCCTGCCGCGCGGCGCCGGGACCGTGCAACTGGTGTGCCCCTCGGGCATGCGCTCGCAGGAGAAGTTGGACCAGGGGTCCGACGGCACCGGTCCGTACCGGCTGAGCGAGGTGGTGCCGGGCGACCACTTCGCCTTCACCAGGCGCCCCGGATACGTCTGGGGCCCGGACGGGGCCGACAACGCCGCCTCGCCGGATCGGGTGGTCTTCGAGTTCGTCGGCGACGAGTCCACCCGGACCAACCTGCTGCTGGGTGGACAGCTCGACGTCGCGCGGGTCATCGGCGCGGATCGTACCCGGCTGACCGCGGCCGGCGTCGGGTTCGAGCTCCAGCGGGACCCGTTCGGCATGTTGCTGTTCAACGAGGCCCCCGGTCGGGTCACCGCCGACGCCGAGGTGCGCTGGGCCCTGGTCGCCGCGCTCGACCTCAAGCAGATCGGTGCGGTGGCCACCGGCGGCAAGGGCGTGCCCGCGACCCGGTTCGGCACCACGATGGCACCGCCCTGCCCCACCGACTCGGTCACCGCCAACCTCCCGCCGCACGATCCGGCCCGCGCCGCCGAGGCGCTGCGAGCCGCCGGGTGGGAGAAGTCCGGTGGGCGCTGGAGCAAGAACGGCCGACAACTGTCCATCTCGATGCCCTACCCCGGCTATCAGGGCAATCAGGTGATCGCCGCCGTCGAGTTGGCCGTCCGGCAGTGGAACTCCTTCGGCGTGAAGGTCACCACCAGCCGGACCGCCCAGACGACCAACGTCTCCATCCTGATGGCCGGTCAGTGGGACATCGCCTGGGCGCCGGTCTCGGTGCCCGCCCCCGACCGGAACCTCGTGTTCTTCTCCGGGCCCAAGCCGCCCGAGGGCCTCAACCTCGGTGCCACCGACAACCCCGAGCACCGGCGCCTCGCCGCCCAGGCGATGGGTAAATCCGACATCGCCGGTTGCCCGGAATGGACGGCGGCCGAGGCGGAGTTGATCAAGCGGGTCGACGTGGTGACCTTCATCGACTCCAACTCCCCTTGGTTCGGCCGGGGTTACGCCTTCGAGATCGACGGTGGCGGCATCCTGCCGACCACGCCGCGTCGGGCCGACGGGCGCTGACCTCGCCCCGACCGCCCCGGGCGAGACTCGGGCGGGTCGACGCGATTGCGTGGCCGTTCGTTCGTGACCAAGTGAACACCGAGTCGTTGGCATGTCGTGCGCCACGTCTTTCTCGGGGACACCTCGCGCGTCCCGTCGCCGCACCCGCCGCACCCGCCGCAACCCGGCGGTGCGCGGCCGGTGCGGCCGGCGCGCGAGGAGACGCGGCCGTCGTACCCGGCACGGAACACGAAGGACGAACACGACCATGACCACCGCGGCAACGCACTCGCCGACCCGGGCCACCCGCCCGGTACCGGTGCCCGAGTTTCGCAGCCAACGGCACACCCGGGTCTCGGATCTCGACCGCTTCGGACGCGTCCACAACCTCTCGCTGATCCGCTACATCGAGGACGCGCAGGTGGAACTCACCGCCGCGGGACGGCCCGGCGAGGCGGTGATGCACGTCGGCTGGACGGCCGTGCAGCGCAACACCGCGTTCCCGGTCCCGCTGCCGATGCTCGCCGAGCCGGTGGGCATCGGCACCACGGTCGTGCAACTGGGCCGGTCCACGATGACGCTGTCCACCCGGATCGAGCACCGGGGCGTCGTGCACGTCCGCTCGCTGGACCGCTTCCTGGCCTGCGATCACAACGGCATGCGCCGCTGCCCGGACGACGGCGAACTGCGTTGGCTGCGTCGCTGGCTGGTCGGGGCACGCGAAGGCGCGCTCGGCGTACCGCGGATGGAGGGCCGGTCCACGTGAGCGACCTCACCGCCACCCCGCGCCCGAGCGACCCGGGAACCGGGGGCCCACGCGCGATCAGCGGGCCGGACCGGCCTGCGCGGCGTGTGGCGTCGACCTGCGCTGCTCCCAGGACGCCGTCGTCACGGGCGGCACCCCGATCGCCCAACTCCTGGCCTGCCCCGGCGAATGCGCCCACAGCCTGACCGGGAACCCGCACGGACTCGACCAGGTGCCCATGCCGCCGGCCATCCGCATCGGCCGGCACGAAGGCTGGGCCTGGTGATCCCGACCCTCGAACCGCCGGTGTCGGCAACCGGATTCGGCCCGTGCGGCGAACCGGGTGGCGGCGCGGCCCGGGGGTAGTGTCGTCGGTGCGGTCCGGTGCGGCGAACCCGCCGAGACACCGCGGCCGGACACCGACCAGGAGGACACATGTCGAAGCCGCCGCTGCCCGAAGAGGCGATCGCGATGTTGCGGAAACCCAATCCCGCGGTCGTGACGACGCTCCGGGCCGACGGGCAGCCCGTCTCCACGGCCACCTGGTACCTGTGGGAGGAGGACGGTCGCGTGTTGCTCAACCTCGACGAGGGACGGCGGCGACTCGCCCACATCCGCAACGATCCCCGGGTGTCCCTCACCGTGCTCGACGAGGGGAACTGGTACACGCATCTGAGCCTGGTCGGCCACGTCGACGAGATCCGCGACGACAAGGACCTAGCCGACATCGACCGGCTGGCCCGCCACTACGGGGGCGGCGACTACCCGCAGCGGGACCGGGGCCGCGTCAGCGCCTGGGTCCGGATCGACCGCTGGCACGGTTGGGGCGCGCTCAAGGACAACGACCAGGCGGGCGGCGGGCGAAAGACGACGAGCACCGAATAGCGCACGCCCTGGACCTAACGGACCGCCCGGAGCCGGACGGCCGCCCGATCGCCTTCGGCGTTCCGGCGGCCGCGGCTCGGGCGGTCCGTTCGGTCCAGGGTAGGCGTCCGGCCTCGATGTGGTGATTCAAGTTAGGTAAGGCTAACCTACTTGTTCACCACTCAAATCGAGGACGGTGCCACCCGTGCCCATCGACTCCCCCACCACCACGCCCACCCGTCGCTATCTGCGCGCCCGCCGCGAAGGAACCTACGATCCGGCCGGCGTCGCGGTCGCCCTGGCCGAATCCGGGCTCTTCGACGAATCGCTCGTCTACGAACGCGACGCCCGCTGGTGGTTCGCCGGCGGCGCCGTCCTGGTGCTCGCCATCCACCACGACACCGTGACCGCCACCCACGCGGACGAACACACGAGCATGCCGTGGACCCGATCCCCCGCCCGGGCGATCGACGCCGCGCTGCGCCGCGCGCCGGTCCGGGACTGGCGCCTGTACGGCCACTGGGACTTCGAACTCGGCGCCGCCATCGCCGGGTTGCCCTCCCCCGACGGGGAACGGGCCCTGGGCCGACTGACCGTCCCGCGCGTCGAGGTCGAAATCGACGCGCACACCCTCACCGTGCGCGCCCTGGACCCCGACGACCTCGAACGGGTGCTGCGCACCGCCCTCGCCGCCGCACCGCGGCCGATCGCCCCGACCCGGCCCGTGGACGTCGAGGCCGGGGAACCGGCCCGGTTCACCACCGCCGCGGCCGCCGCCGTCGAGCACATCCGCGCCGGCGAACTCGACAAGCTGGTCCTGTCCCGATCCGTGCCGGTCCCCTACCCCGTGGACTTCCCGGCGACCTACCTCCGGGGACGGCGCGCGAACACCCCGGCCCGGTCGTTCCTGCTCGACCTGCCCGGACTGCGCGCCGCCGGATTCAGCCCCACGACCCTCGTCGAGATCGACGCCGACGCGCGCATCACCACCCGACCGCTCGCGGGCACCTGTCCCCGCGACGGAGACCCCGCCTTCGACGCCCGACGCCGCACCGCCCTGCTCCGGGACGCCAAGGAGGTCTACGAACACGCCGTCTCGGTGCACCAGGCCGACACCGAACTGCGCGCCCTGTGCGAGCCGGACAGCGTCACCGTCGACGCGTTCACGACCGTCGAGGAACACGGCAGCGTGCACCACCTCGGGTCCCGCGTGCACGGCCGACTCGACCCCCGGCACGGGCCGTGGGACGCGCTCGTCGCGCTGTTCCCGGCCGGAACCGCCTCCGGCATCCCCAAGACCACCGCGTGCTCGATGATCGCCGGCTACGAGGACACGCCACGCGGCCTGTACGCGGGCGTGGTCGTGCGCGCCACCCACGCCGGGGAGTTGGACGCCGCACTCGCCCTGCGCATGGTCTACACGCGCGACGGCGGCACCTGGCTGCGCGCGGGCGCGGGCATCGTGGCCGATTCCCGGCCGGTGCGGGAATATCGCGATACGTGCCACACCCTCGCCGCCGTCGCCCCGCACGTCGTGCCGCAGGTCGTGCCGCACCCGAGGAACCCGCCGGCACCGCCGGACACCCCCGCGTGAGGCCCGGGCGGGACCGGCGTGCACCCGCCACCTGGGCTACTCGTACGACTTATCGATTTCGTTCCTAAATATCCCGCTCATACGCTTCGACCCGTCGGTGACGGCTTCGGGCCGCCATCTCCCGATGGTTCGGAGATCCATGACTGTGCAAGAGTCGTCGTCCGCGCCCTGGTCGCGCGCACCGTCCCTGTACTGCCCCGCAGTGCCCGCGGCGGACTTCCCCGAGCGGTACGCGCCACCGGCGCGGCCCGGCGTGCGGGCGGTGCGGCTGGCCGGCGGGTTGCCCGCGTGGGCGGTGACCGGGCACGCCGCCGCGCAGGCCATGCTCACCGATCCACGGCTGGTCAACGACATGACCACGGTGGGCGCGCTCGGCTCGGCCACACCGCACGGGCTGCCGCACGCCCGCTACCCCGAGAGCTTCCTGTCCACCCAACCCCAACTCCTGGCCCGCGACGGCGCCGAGCACCGCCGGATGCGCCGGATCGTCGGTCCGTACTTCCAGGCCACGACGGCCGGGCTGGACGAGGCGGAACTCGAAGCCCACACCGACGAATTGGTCCAGGCCCTGGCCGGGCGGCAGCAGGGCGATCTGGTCGCCGATCTCGCGGTGCCGCTGGCCGCCTCGGGCGTCGCCGACATGCTGGGCCTGGCCCCCGACCGGGCGACGGCGGTCGTCCGCGCCACCATGGCCGGGGGCCTGGCCGGCCACCCCGACAGCGCGCAGGGCCGGGCCGCGCACCAGGCGTTCGTCCTGCGGATCGTGCAGACCATGGCCACCGCCCGCAGGACCCGTCGGGACAACGCCGCCCGGGCCCTGCTGACCGCCCACGACGAAGGGCGGCTGACCGGCGCGCAGACGGCCGCGATGGTGGGACTGCTGCTCGTCGGCATGGTGGAGTCGCTCACCACCATCGTCCCCACCGCCGCGCTGATCGCGATGCAGCGCCCCGAGGTGCGGGCCGCGCTACGGTCCGGCGACGCGCCGCGCACGGACGCGGTGGTGGAGGAACTGCTGCGCCTGTCCTCGCCGTTCCACCACAGCGCCTGGCGGGTGGCCCGTGAGCCGCTGGTCCTGGACGGGACGCCGATCGCGGCCGGCGACGTGGTGGTGGTGTCCTTCCTGGAGGCCAACCTCGATCCGCGACGCTGGCCGCACCCCACCGAGGTCCGCGTCGACCGGGCGACGCCCCGCGGTCACCTCTCGTTCGGGCACGGCGCGCACTACTGCCTCGGCGCCGCCCGGGGCCGGGCCCAGACCCGGATCGCGCTGACCCGACTGTTCACCCGGCTGCCCCTGCTCGCACCGGCCGTCGACCCGGCCGAGCTGACCTGGCACCGAGGCGGTCTGCGGCACCTGCACAGCCTGCCCGTGCACACCGCCGGCCCGGTCGAACCGGAGGTACCCGCGGCGCGGATCGAGGGGAGACCGGACGAGAGCGTCACCGTCGGGTGTCCGTTCCGGTGAGACCTCGGGCGCGGTCCGCCCGCCAGAGGAGCATCCCCCATCACGCCTGTCCGGGACGCCGGCAACCCCCGGCCAAGGAGATCAGCCCGTGTCCGACCAGCTCCTGCCCGCACGTCTTCCCGCGCTGACCGGGCTGCGGTTCCTCCTCGCCATGTGTGTCGTGCTGTGTCATCTGTCCCTCATCTCGGGCATCTTCGCCCTGGCGCCGGACAGCCCGCTGCGGGTGCTGCAGCCGCTCGCCACCGGTGCGGTCAGTGGCTTCTTCGTCCTGTCGGGATTCGTGCTGACCTGGGCCCACGACCCGGGCGGGACGGCCCGGGCGTTCTGGCGCCGGCGCTTTTGCCGGATCGTCCCCAACCACGTGCTGACCTGGGCCCTGGCCGTCGCCTTCTTCGCCGTCATCGTCGCCGAGCCGGCCACGGTGTTGCCCGACGGCGACAGCCCGGGCGCCGCGGTGGCGAGCCTGTTCCTGGTGCAGAGCTGGTTCCCGGACGCGGACTACTTCTTCAGCTTCAACGCCCCGGCCTGGTCGATCTCCTGCGAGGCGTTCTTCTACGCGCTCTTCCCCGCGCTCCTGGCCGCCGTGTCCCGGATCCCGGTGCCACGCCTGCGCGGGTGCTGGGCGGCGCTCGCCGCGACCACCCTGCTGCTGCCGCTGGTCGCCACCGCGGTGCCGGGGCCGCCGCTGTACGACTGGATGCCCACCAACGCGACCAGCATCTGGTTCGTCTACCTCTGCCCGCTCGTGCGGCTGCCGGAATTCGCCCTCGGGATCGTCACCGCCCGGCTGGTCCGGACCGGCCGTTGGCCGCACCTGAACCGGGCACGGCTCGCCGCCCCCGCGGTGGTCGTGTTCGGGGCACTGCCGTTCCTGCCCACCCAGTACGCCTTCGGCATGGTCATGGCCGCCCCGTTCGCCCTGGTCATCGCCGCCCTCGCCCGGGCCGACGTGCAGGGGCGCACCCGACTGATGCGCCACCCGCGCCTGATCACGCTCGGCGAGGCGTCCTTCGCCCTCTACCTGACCCACTACCCGCTCATACTGACGGCCCGTCACATGCTGGGCGCGGAACGGACCTTCGGGCTGCTGCCCGGCACCCTGATCATCGCGACCCTGGCCGCGGCCTCGGTCGCGCTGTCCCTGGCCGTCCACCGGTACTACGAACTGCCGATCACCCGTCGATGGGCCCACCCACGCGCCGGTACCGACGCGGGGCGGCGCGTGCCCGACGGGGCGCGATCGCCCGGTGCCGCCGCGCCGACTCCCCTCCCGGCTCCGGCTCGGGCCCCGTCCCGGGCCCCAGGGTCGCAAGGCTCGCGGCCATCCGGGTGAAGGCTTGGGCCACGCGGCACCGTTCCCCCGCCGGCCTTCGCCCGACCACCCGCCCCGTTCCCGACTCCCACGCCGGAACCGCGGTCAGGACGGCGGCTCGGCCTTCGGGTGGTCCTGGCGGTACTGGTCGGCCTGGATCCGGTACATCCCGGCGTACCGGCCCTCGGCGGCCATCAGCTCCTCGTGCGTGCCCGACTCCGCGACGCGGCCGCGGTCGAGCACGTGGATGTGGTCGGCGCGGCGCACCGAGGCCAGCCGGTGGGTGATCAGGACGACGGTGACCCCGTCGCGCACGAGTTCGCGCATCCGGGTGAACGCCTCGTGTTCGGCGTGCGCGTCCAGCGCGGCGGTGGGTTCGTCGAAGACGACCACGTGGGCGTTGCGGAATCGGGCCCGGGCCAGGGCCAGGCGTTGCCATTGGCCGCCGGACAGTTCGACACCGCCGTCGTAGGTCTGGTCCAGGAGCGTGTCCCATCCCCGGGGCAGCTCGTCGGTCACCTTGTGCGCCTGGGCGTAGTCGGACGCCTGTTGGAACAGCACCGGGTCCGGGCCCGCCGCGATGTCGGGGCGGCCCATCACGACGTTGGCTCGGGCGGTGAGGTCCCAGCGGGCGAAGTCCTGTTGCACGAGGCCGATGTGCTCGAACCACGCGGTGCGGTCGGCCTCGCGGATGTCCACGCCGTCCCACAACACGTGCCCGGCACAGGGCAGGTACAGGCCGGCCAGGATCTTGGCGAGCGTGGACTTGCCCGAACCGTTCTCGCCGGCCAGGGCGATCACCTTGCCCCGGGGCAGGGTCAGCGTCACGTCCTCCAGGGCGGGCCGGTCGCGGCCCGGATAGGTGAAGGACACGTTGCGCACCTCGATCGTCGTCGGCGGACCGAGCGCGGCACCGGTGTCGGGGATGGCGTGGGCGTCGGCGATGGCGCAGACCTGTTCGAGGTCGTTGAGCCACAGGGCCTGGGCGTAGAGGTTGTTGATCGCCCGGACCAGCGCGGCGAGGTTGGTGGTGCCGGTCCGGATGGCCAGCACCGCCGTACCCGAGGTCGCCAGGCCGGCGTGGCCGTTGAGCACGAGCCACGCGAGCGTCGCGTAGGTGATGGCCGACGCGACCCCGGAGAGTCCCGAGGTGAGCAGGTCGGTCGTGGCGTCCGCGCGGGCCAGTCGGGTCTGCTCCGCCTCGGAACAGCGCGCCATGACGCGGTAGTGGTGCAGCAGGTAGGCCCCGGCGCCGTGGACCCGGATCTCCTGGCCGGTGCCGTGGTGCGACAACGAATAGGCGATCTCGGTCTGCTGGCGACTGTGGTTCGTCCAGGCCAGCACGGAGCGATACCGGCGGCGCGCCGAGTGCACCGTCCCCCACCCCTGCGGCACGATGATCAGTACCAGGAGCGGCAACAACAGCGGGTGCAGGACGGCCAGCACCGCACCGACGGCGACCAGCGACACCAGGGCGTTCACGACCTGCACGCCGTAGGTGATCATCTGGCGGCTCGCGTTGGTCCCGTAGCGGGCCGTGCTCAGCAGTTTCTTGAACTCGGGATCCTCGATCCTGGTCATCTCCACCCGGATGACCCGCTCCAGGAGTTCGACCTCCGCGGCGCGTTCGACCTTGGGTTCCAGTCGGCCGGTGGCGGCCGTGGAGCCGGCCCGCAACAGCGCCCCGACACAGCCGAGAATCGCCACGGTCAACAGGGCCGGCGCGGCGGAGCGAACCCGATCCGGTGTCGGCCCGGCGGCGAACAACTCCAGCAGGATGCGATTGGTCGCCAACAAACCGAACGCGGCCGTCAGCCCCTGGCCGATCTCGGCGACCACCACCACGATCAGCGCCGCGCGGTCGGCCTGCCACCCCAGCCGAAAGGATCGGCCGACCAGTCGCGGCAGCCGCCGCAGCGTCCCCAGGAAGGACAACTCCGAGGCCCGGCGCCATCGTTGCGCTCCGGACCAGGCGGGGGTGAGGCTGCCCCCGAACAGGGTGGCCGCGGTGTCCTCTCCCGCCGCCCGCGCGGCGTCGTCCGCGGCCCGGCGTCGCTCGCCGCGCACCCGCCGGCGCAACGGGCGGGCCGAATACGGCTGTCGGGTCTCCTCGGCCATCTGCGTCCCTCGATCGTCTCGTCGCCGGGTCCGCCCCGGCGAGGGTACGGACTGAACATGCTGTGCCGTGTTCGGTGCACACCGGGAGAGCGCGCGAGGGGCGTATTTGTGAGCGTTCGACGCGATCCATGCCGGCCGGCCGGTCGGCGACGGACGGGAGAGCATGACACTGTGCACTCGAATGCCCGCACACCGTGATATTCGGGGTTCGTTTCCCTGCCCGAATACGCCCCGCACCCGCTCTCGACGTGCCGACCCCGAAGGCAGGTGCTAATCCTGGAATTGGTGCTGCGCGTCGCGGCACCGCGTGGCGGCCCGGCCGTCCGGCGAATCGGGGTCCGGATGTCGACGGTGCCGGTCACGGCTTCGGTGCCGGTCACGGCTTCGCGAAGACTGGAGTTCCCGTGGACGACTATCCGCTGTTGAACCTGTTCTGGACGATGATGTGGCTCTTCCTCTGGGTGTTGTGGTTCTTCCTGTTGTTCAAGGTGATCACCGACATCTTCCGGAGCCACGACCTGAGCGGTTGGGCGAAGGCGGGCTGGCTCATCCTCGCGATGGTGCTGCCCTACGTCGGTGTCCTGATCTATCTCGTCGTTCGGGGCCGTTCGATGAGCAGTCGCGACGTCGCACAGGCCCAAGAGAACGAGGCCGCCTTCAAGGCGTACGTCCGCGACGCCGCCGGCACGCCGAGCGCGGCGAACATGGCCAACGCACCGGCGAGTCCCGTCGACCAACTCGCCAAGCTCGCCGACCTCAAGAACAACGGCGCCATCTCCGACGCCGAGTTCCAACAGGCGAAGCAGAAACTGTTGACCTGAGCCGGCGGCACCCCGACCACCCGACCCGCGCCGAACCCCCACCGGGCGCGGGCCGGGTGGTCGGGCACCGGCCCCCGGTGCGCTGCGGCCCGGTCCGCAGGCCGGTGCGCAACTCCCGGACTTTGCCCGGAGCGACAACCATCCCGCCCGGCGCCGCGTCCTCCGCAACACGCGGTATCCGGCCGCATCGGCACGTGTCGTGGCATCCAGGGGGAGATCTCATGTCACCGATCGCAGATCCACCGAGCACGGACCACAGCCGCTGGTTGCGCGACTTCCGGGCGGCGGCCCGAGCACGCGCCGCCGCCGGGGATCCCCGGTGGACGAACGGCGCCCGCCTGCTCCCGGCCCTGGTCCGCAGCATCCAACGCTTCCAGGTCGGCGAGGGCAGCGACGGCCGGGTCCTGATCGCGAAGGCCGCCGCGGACGGCGACGACGTCTACACCGCGACGATCCGGCTGTTCGTGGCCGAGGAACAAGACCACGCCCGGTTGCTGGCACACCTGCTCGCCGCGGCCGGCGAAGACACCATCCCCGGCCACTGGTCCGACGCGGTCTTTCGCCGGCTGCGCCGCTCGCTCGGCCTGCGCCTGGAGTTGATGGTGCTGATGGTCGCCGAGGTGATCGCGCTGCCCTACTACGGCGCGCTCCGCGACGGCGTCGACGATCCGCTCGCCGCCGAGGTCGCCGCCCGCATCCTCGCCGACGAGGAACGCCACGTCCCGTTCCATTGCGACTTCCTGCGCGCCTCGTTGGCCGACCTGGCGCGCCCGACCCGAGCGGTCGCCGTCGCCGGCTGGTGGGTGATCGCCGCGGGCGCGACCGCGGTGGTCGTGCACGACCACGGCCCGGCGCTCACGGTGCTCGGTACGACCCGCCGCGGATTCGCCGGGCAGGTGGCCGGGCACTTCCGCGCCGTCGTCCGGGAGACCCGGGTCGACACGCGGATCCGCCCGCGGCCCGGCGCGGATCTACCGGGGCCGACGGCTACCGAAGGCCCGGCGCCCGCTTCCCCGATCCCCGGTCGGCCGATGGCGGCGCGGGGACGCGTCGGCCGGTGATCCGGACGCCGCCGACACCGCCGCCGGCCAGCAGGTCGACCATGAGGTCGTAGAAGGCCAGCAGCCCGTGGGCGAGTTCGGCTCCGTGCCGGCGGGTCTGCTCCGACAGATCGGCGCGGAAGCGGTCGGCACGGTCGCGGACCCAGTCGGTCCACGGCTCGGTGGCATCGCGCCACGTGGTCACCTGCAGGCCGGCTGCGGCCAGGTCCGCTCGATAGCGCGCCGCTTCGGGGAGGTCGGGACAACTGACGCCGTCGCGCAGCAGGCGACGCTCGGCGTCGGTGAGCGGGCGTCGGGCGTAGAAGTCCTCGATGTAGAACGTCGCGCCGTCGGCGAGGGCGTCGGCGCAGACCCGCAGGAGCCGCTCGCGTTCGGGGATGTGCAGGAACGCCAACAGGGACAGCAGGTGGTCGTAGCCGGGGGTGAGCGAGGCGGTGAGGATGTCGGCGTGCACCAGGTCGACGCGCTCGTGCAGCCCGGTGCGTTCGGTGAGTCGGGTGCTCAACCGGTGCAGCGGCTCGCGCAGTTCCACGCCGGTGACCCGGCACCGGTGCTGCTCGGCCAGGTAGCGGGCGGGGCCGCCGAGGCCGGAGCCGACGTCCAGCACCCGGGCGCCCGGGCGCAGCGCCAGTTCGGCCGCCGCGTGGTCCAACGCCTGCGTGCCGAGGTAGTGAAGTTGGTCGTACGCGCTCAGGTCCGCCACCCGCAGTGGGCCGGGCCGGTCGAGCAGGACGGCGAGTTCGTTGTGCGGGCGGTCCGGGGCGTAGAGCGTGGCGTCCATCGGCGGGGGCGGCGAGCCGGAGCCTCGCGCACCGTCCGGGGCGTCCGAGCCGTCCGAGCCGGACGCGAAGGTGATGTCCATCGAGCTCTCACTCTCGTGGTACGGCACCGATCATGCGGGGCCTCGGAGCTTCCGGGCTTGGTAACGCTGCGCAATTGTATGCACATGAAGAGTTATATATAGGGCATTTCGCCGCTGCGACGACACCAGCCCGCTTCCGCGCGGTCCCGTACCGATCCCGCGCCGATCCCGCGTGCTCACCGCAACAGGCCGATCTTGCAAGGGGTTTCCCACCCCGATGCCCGGGCAGCCGCGAGAACGACATGATCGGAGGACGCCCACGATGCCCACCAAGACGACGCCCGCCGGCAACACACCGGCCGAACCGACGACCTTCGCCACCGATGTCCCGGCCCGCCTGGACCGATTGCCGTGGTCGTTCTGGCACTGGCGCATCCTGATCGGTCTCGGCACCGTGTGGATCCTCGACGGTCTGGAAGTCACCGTGGTCGGCAACGTCGCCGGCCGGTTGTCCGAACCGGACAGCGGGCTCGACATCACCGCGGCTCAGGTCACCGGTCCCGGCGCCGCGATGTACGTCGCGGGAGCGTGTGTGGGTGCGTTGTTCTTCGCCTGGCTGACCGATCGATTCGGCCGCAAGAAGTTGTTCATGGTCACGCTCGCCGTCTACCTCGTCGGCACCGCGCTGACCGCGCTGTCCGTCCAGGCGTGGATGTTCTTCCTCTTCCGGTTCGTCACCGGACTGGGCATCGGCGGCGAGTACGCGGCGATCAACTCCGCCATCGACGAGTTGATGCCGGCCCGCTACCGAGGGCGGGTCGACCTGGCCGTCAACGGCACCTACTGGGCCGGAGCCGCCGGCGGCGCACTGCTGTCCGTGCTGATGCTCGACACCGCGCTCTTCCCGGCCGACCTCGGTTGGCGGCTGACCTTCGCGCTCGGCGTCGTGCTCGGCCTGGTCATCCTGTTGGTGCGTCGACACGTCCCCGAGTCGCCGCGCTGGCTCTACCTGCACGGCCGAGGCGAGCAGGCCGAGGAGTTGGTCGCCGACGTCGAGCGGAAGGTGGAGGCCGAAACCTCCAAGGACACCGGCGAGCGTCGCACGTTGCCCGAAGCGCACGGCGAACTGACCATCGACCCGAGCAAGGCCACCGGTCTGGGCGCCATCGCCCGCAGTGTGGTCCGCGACCATCCGCGCCGTTCGACACTGAGTCTGTCGCTGTTCATCGGGCAGGCGTTCCTCTACAACGCCATCACCTTCGGCTTCGCGTCGATCCTGGAGACCTTCTACGACGTGCCCGGCAACCGCACCGGCTACTACTTCGCCGTCATCGCGGTCGGCAACCTGCTCGGCCCACTGCTGCTCGGCCCGCTGTTCGACTCGCTCGGACGACGCGTAATGATCACCTCGACCTACGTCGGCAGTGCCCTCGCACTCTTCGCCACCGCCTGGCTGTTCGGGGCCGGCCACCTGAACGCGACCACGCTGACCGCGTGTTGGTGTGTCGTGCTCTTCCTCGCCTCGACCGGCGCGAGCAGTGCCTATCTGACCGTTTCCGAGATCTTCCCGATGGAGGCGCGCGCCTCGGCCATCGCACTGTTCTACGCGGTCGGCACCGCGGCGGGCGGCATCTCCGGCCCGCTGGTCTTCTCCGACCTGACCGAGTCCGGCGACGTCGGCGACACCGTCCTCGCCTTCTGCATCGGCGCCGGCCTGATGCTCGCCGCGGGCATCGTCGCCGGATTCCTCGCCGTCGACGCCGAACGCCGCTCGCTGGAGGACATCGCCCCACCGCTCTCCTCCGTCGACCGCAACTCGACAAGCGGCTGAACCGACCACGCGCCGGCGGGATCGGGCACGGCGACGCAGACTCGAATGATGGAAATCCACCAGGCCCACGGGCACCTCACGATCCCCGGTCACGGCGACTTCGAGGTCGGGCTCGACCTGTTCGACTGGCCGGTCGACGGTGACGTGCTGCCGCGCCCGTGGAGTGCCATCATCGACAACGGCCCGGTCCTGGCCGCCGGCACCGAAGGTCTCCTGCGCCTGAGCACCGAGCCCGACACCGTCGGTCACCCGTTCGTGGTCATCGCGAGCGGAGAGCACGTCGCCCGGATCGGGGCGCGCGAAGGACATGCGAGCGGCACGGGGTGGTTCGGTCCCCCGTGACCCGCCACGCATCACCCGTTCGGCCCTGGTGACGTCACCCCTGCGAGGCATCTTCGACCCATCCGCGTGACACGGTGCGCGGCCGGCCGGTTGTCTCTTCCCGTGTTCGGGCGACGTATCAACGCCGCGTCGTAGCAGGGGTATTGCCCGGATCGGGGAGGATCCGGGTCGAACCCGGGCGGGGTCCGCGTGGTCTCCGCTCCGCCGTGCGGGGAGTGCCCGTCCCACACCGACGTGCCCGCCGCACGGCGGATACCATCCCGTCCGGCCGAGGAGTCCCATGACCCGACCCCGCTCCGTCCACCGCGCGGCCGGGATCGACGACCCGCGTCTCGTCGAAGCCTACGAAGCGTGCCGCACGGCGATCCGCAAGGCGGGCGGGACCGAGTACCGGACCTCCCATCTGATGCCGCCGGCGTTACGACCGGCGCTGTGGGCGATCTACGCGGCCGGCCGGGTGATGGACGACCTCGCCGACACCGGCGATCCCACCGGCCGCAAGGCACGGTTCGACGCCTGGACCGCCGCGTTCCACGACGACCTGCGGCGCGGCGACAGCGCGGATCCGGTACGCCGGGCCCTGGTGCACACGATGCGGACGTGGGACCTGCCGACCGACGGCCTGACGGCGGCCCTCGCCGCGACCCGCGCGGACATCGACGGGCGCACCCATCCCACCTGGGCCGCGTGGAGCGCCTACTCCCAGGCCGTCAACACCTCCTTCTTCGCCCAGGGCGCGGCGTTGTTGGCCGCCGCGGGCCTGTATCTGCCGCTGCGGTTGCGCTATCTGGAGGCCGCGCGGCAGTGGGTGGACGCACTGAGCATCGTCGACAACCTGGAGGACCTCGCCGAGGACCTCGCCCAGGGTCGGATCACCATGCCGATGGAGGTGCTCACCGAACACGCCCTCACGGCGGCGGACCTCACCGGCGCGGCCGAGCGCGCGGCACGAAAACGCGGGCCGGGCAAGGCTCCGGACGGTGGGCCGGACGCGTCCGTCGAAGCCCTGATCGGCCGGCTGGTCGCCCGGGCCCGACAGTGGCTCGCCCAGCCCGAGTTGTTCCACGAACTGCCCCCCGCGCTCGCGGTGGTGGCACGCGCGGTGACCGACCTGGCCCGGCTGCGCCTGGACCGGGTCGAACACACCGGGATCGGGCTGCTGCGCCACCGGCCCCGGCTGCCCCGAATCGCCACCGAGCGCATCCTCCTGCCCGCCCGGCTGAAGGCCCACATCGCCTGGCGGTTCCTCACGCCGATCGCCCCGGCGCGTGCTCGACCCGACGGCGCGACTCGGCGCCCGCCGACCCCGGCCGGGTTGCTCCCGGCGCCGCGCTCCGACGCTCCGGTGCCTGCGCGGCCGCACTCCTCCGGGGTACACCCGCCGATCTGGCCCGCGGAGCGGCTCCCCCGGCATGTGGCCGTCGTGATGGACGGCAACGGCCGCTGGGCCACCGACCGGGGCCTGCCGCGTACCGAAGGCCACCGCGCGGGCGGCAGGTCGATGCAGGACGTGGTCCACGGCGCCCTGGAAGTCGGCCTGCGGCACCTGACCCTCTACGCCTTCTCCACCGAGAACTGGCGCCGCCGTCCCGAGGAGATCGACGGCCTGCTCGCGCTGGTACGCGACGACATGATCGAGGAGACCGTGCTCGACCACGACATCCGGGTGCGCTGGGCCGGTTCCGCCGAAGGCTTGCCCCAGGACGTGCTGGAAAAGCTGGTCCGCCTGGAACACGGCACCGGCAAGCGCACCGGGCTGACCCTGACCCTGTGCGTCAACTACGGCGGCCGGATCGAACTCGCCCAAGCCGCCGCTTCGTTGGCCCGTGCCGCCGTCGCGGGCCGGCTCGACCCGGCGCACATCTCCGAGCGCGTGTTCGCCGCCCACCTGGCCCTGCCCGACCTGCCGGACGTCGACCTGCTGTGGCGCACCGGAGGCGAACAACGCACCTCGAACCTGCTGCCCTGGCACGCCGCCTACGCCGAACTCGCCTTCACCGACACCCGCTGGCCGGACATCGACCGCCGCGACCTGTGGCAAGCCCTCACGACCTACACCACCCGCACCCGCAACTTCGGCACGATCCCCGGCCGATCCCCCCACGGCCCCGACCCGACCCGCCCCGCACCACCCGGCGGCCCCGGCACCGGCGGGCCTCAGCCGCCCCGCCGGTAGCGGGGTCGACCAAGGCACGCCCCCGGGGTCACCTCGGAGCGGCGCTCAGGGTCGGTGACGGCGGTGGAGTTCGACGGCGACGGCCAGATCCTCCCAAGACATGCCCACGCTCTTGAACAGGCGGGGTCGGTCGTCGGGGACGGTCGCCCGGCCGTGCACCAACTCCGCGAGGTTGGTCGGGCCGGGCCCCCCGTGGAAGAGGTCGTCCCAGCCGGCGGCCAGCAGGTCCCCGGCTTCCCGGATCGCGGCGGCTCGGGCCTCGACGTAGACGGCGGAACGACGCACCAGCGTACCGTCCACCTCGCGCGCGGCCGGTTCGTGCGAGCCCACCGCCGCCACCGCCGCGTGCGCCGGCACCAGGGCACCGTCGAACAGCGGATCACGGGCCGTCGTGGCGCACACCACGATGTCGGCGTCGGCCACGGCGTCCGGCTTGCCGACCGTCGCCGTGAGACCCAGGGTGCGGGCGTGGTCGGCCAGTGCCCGGGCCGGGCCGGCGCTGCGGGCGACCACGGTGAGCCGGGTCAGCGGACGGATGGCGAGCATCGCGTCCAGGTGGCCGTACGCCTGCGGGCCGGTACCGAACAGCACCAGGTGCGCGGCGTCCGGGACCGCGAGGCGGCGCAGGGCGACGGCGGTGACGGCGGGGGTGCGCACGGCGGTGAGCGCGGCGCCGTCGAACAGGGCCAGCGGCCGGAGGGTGGGTCCGTCCAGCAACAGATAGCTGCCGGTGATGCGCGGCAGGCCCCTGGCCGGGTTGCCGGCGGCCACTCCGGCGATCTTGACGCCCACGTGCGACGGTCCGGCCGCGGGCATCAGCAGCAGTTCGCCGGCCGGTACGGCGACGCTCGATCGCGGCGGGACACCTTCGGGGTCCAGCCCCGCCAGGAGTGCGCGCTCGATCGCCTCCATCGCCTCGGTCGGCGTCGAGGTGACCGCGATCGTGGGGAGTTCGTCCGCCGTCACAGGAGGAATCCCGTTCCGAGGGTGTCGTCGGCATCGAGGATGAAGCGATGTTCGCCGGTGCGCCGGGCCGTGCCGGTGACCTCGGTGATCACGCCGGTGGGCTGCGTCCCGACGACCTTGCCGGTGAAGACCGTGCCGATGACGGATTCGTGGCGCAGTTCGTCGTCCGGTCCGATCAGACCGCTGTCGGCGAGCAGGGCCAGCCGGGCGGAGGTCCCCGAGCCGCAGGGGGATCGGTCGATCTGTCCGTCCGCGAACACGGTGACGTTGCGCTGATTGGGGCCCGCCGGGGTGGCCGGGAGGTCCTCGTACAGGATGACGCCGTAGACGCCGGAGAGTCGAGGATCGGCCGGGTGCCGGGTGGCGGGTTCGTCCGCGAGGGCGGCGCGGATCTCCCGGCCGATCGCGGTGATTTCGGGGAGCCGGTCCGGGGTGACGGTGAGGCCGAGCGAGGCCGCGGAGACCGACGCGTAGCACGCCCCGGAGTGGGCGAGGTCGACACGCACGAGACCGCGGGAGGTGGCCACCGGGATCTGCCGGGCGCCGATGGCGGTGGGCACGTTGCGAAAGGTCACCGAGGTGGTACGGCCGGCCCGGCGGTGGACGATGGCGGTGACCCGGCCGGAGGGCACGTCGATGTACACCCGCGCCGAACCGTCCGCAGGAGCCGCGACCAGCCCCGACTCGACGGCCCAGGCCCCGAGCGCGATGGTGCCGTGGCCACAGGCGGTGGAGTAACCGTCCTTGTGCCAGAACAACACCCCCAGATGCGCCTCGTTGTCGTCCGGCGGCACCACGAACCCGCCGTACATCCCGCCGTGGCCGCGCGGTTCATGGGTGAGCAGCCGCCGCACGTCGTCCAACGGCCCCGGCCGCGGCGCGGTGGCACTGCCCCCCACCCCGATCGCGATCGCACGACGCTCCGCGACGGTGTCCCCGGCGATGGCCGGCAACCCCCGCGACACGATCCGAAACGGTTCCCCCGCCGTGTGGTAGTCGACGGTCTCGACGACCGTCCCCTCCCCGGCGCTCAACGCCCGGCCCCCATACGGCCCACAACCGTCAGGTCAACAGTGCTCATACAAACGCCTTCCATGGCAGCGAGTGCCCATTCGACGAACGAACCCCCGCCGACAGCGAGACAACGTCAGATCCAATAAGGTGTGACATTGTACTGACTGTCACAGACCCCCCGCAAGCCCCCTCTCTCCCGAGGCGCTCGGAGCCCCGGCGTCCTGCGTCTCGGGACCGGACGAGGGCGGTCCGGCGATGCCCGCTACCCGGTGGCGGGCAGGCGGTCGACCACCGTCGACCAGTCGAGGGCGCCGTGGCCACTCGGTGATGCGCCGTGCTCGTCGAGGACCAGGTCGACGCCGGATGTCCTGAGCGTCTCCAGACTTCGAGCGGACGCCGGATGCGCCGCGAGAGCGCCCTTGAACCAGGGCACGGCGACGATCGGGATCCCCACGCCCAGCGCCTCGTTCAGCGTGCCGAGAGCCACGTTGTCCGAGATCCCCAGGGCCCACTTGTTCAAGGTGTTGAACGTCAGGGGATACGCGAGCAACGCGTCCGGATCGGGGAACGGCCGCGGATCGTCGGGGCCGCGCTCGCGCGTGCGCACCGGTCGGCCTGCGGCGTCGGCCAGTTCGTCGAGGCTTGCGTCGAGCCACGTGGCGGCAATGGGCGTGAGCGTGAGGCACACGTCCCAGCCCAGCCCACGAACGACCCGTACCGAATTCACGAGTTCGCGCACGGGAGGGGCGGCGCAGCCCACGATCTGCAACACACGATCGGTCATACGGCGAGCCTACGAGCACGCATCCGCCCTGCCCGCCGTTCGTGCCGTCGGCACGACCGAGTGTCGCCGTCGACGTCGGCGAAACCCGCACCGACGACGCCCGGTTCCGGGGACACCGACCCTGCCGGACGCCTCGTCGTCGTCCTCTTGCGTCTTCGGGGGAAGGGCCCGTCGGCCCGATGGCGACGTCCGTGGAGTCGAATGGGTTTGCGGGTGGGCGGATCGGCGTATGGATGGTTGGGTTGCATGATCGGATGGGCTTCGGGCGAACAGAGGGGAACGGGCATGGAGTTGCGGCCGAGTCGGCGTGGGGTGCTGGGCGGGGTTGTCGGGGCGGCGTTCGGGGTTGTGCTTGCCGGTGGCGGGAGGGCCGTCGCGGGCACGGGGGTTGCCGGGCGGCTGAGGGCTCTGGAGCGGGCGCATGCCGCGCGGTTGGGGGTCTTCGCGTGGGACACGGGGACGGGCGAGACCGTGGTGTACCGCGCGGACGAGTTGTTCCCGATGTGTTCGACGTTCAAGACGATCGCCGTGGCCGCGGTGCTCCGCGACCTCGATCGGGACGGGGAGTTCCTCGCCACGCGCATTCGCTACACCGATCGGGACGTCACCGAGTCGGGCTACGCGCCGATCACCGGCCTGCCCGAGAACCTCGCCCATGGCATGCTCGTCGCCGACCTGTGCGCCGCCGCCATCACCCACAGCGACAACACCGCGGCGAACCTCCTGCTGCGCGAACTCGGCGGCCCGAGCGCGGTCACCCGCTTCTGCCGCTCCGTCGGCGACGAGGTGACCCGCCTCGACCGCTGGGAGCCCAAGCTGAACTCGGCGGAGCCCGGTCGCGTGACCGACACCTCCAGCCCACGCGCGATCGGCCGCACCTACGCCCGGCTCGCCGTGGGGCACGCACTCGAAGCACGCGACCGCGAGCGGCTGACCGGTTGGCTGCTCGGCAACACCACCGGCGGCAACCGCCTGCGGGCGGGGCTGCCCGCGGACTGGACCGTCGCGGACAAGACCGGCACCGGCGGCTACGGCACCACCAACGACGTGGGCATCGTCCGGCCGCCCGGCCGGGACCCGATCGTGATCGCGGTCCTGGCCGGCAAGCACGACGCCGCCGCGCCCGCCGACGAGCCGTTGATCGCCGCCACCGCCGAGACGGTGGCAGCCGTACTCGGGTGACTCCGCCGGGCCGAACCGCACGGAACCGCGCCGCACCACGGCGTGCTCAGTCGACCTTCAGCCCCAGTGTGCGCAACTTCGGCTCGATTACCACCCGGCAGTACGGCTCGAAACGATGCTTGTTGTAGAAGTCCTGCTGGTCGGATTCCGCCTCGATGAACTGCCCGTACGACCGCAGGTCGGTCACGATATCCCGGCCCAGTTGTTGCCGTACCGAATCCATGACCTTCTCGGAACGCACACGCTGTTCCTCGTCGGCGTAGAAGATCGTCGAGTGGTAGATGGAGCCATGATCCGCGCCGCTCTGGTTGGGCGTGGTGGGGTCATGGCTCTGGAAGAAGAAGATCAATACTTCTTCGAACGAGATCTCGCCCGGCCGGAAGGTGAGTTGCACGGCCTCGACGAATTTCTGCGGGTTGAGCCCATGACGGATGTACGCCTCGTAGTCGGGCAGCGGACCGTTGTCCCCGGCGTAGCCCGCCACGCTCGACACGATCCCGGGGGTTCGGCGCGCCACCGCATCGAATGACCAGAAACAACCGGGCCCGAGCGTCAACGTCTCGATATCACCGTCATTGGCATCGTTGCCGTTATTGCCGTCTTCGGACATTGCCTCGACCATCGCCGTCCTCCCCCGAAACCATCTCCATATTCTGCGCTGCACAGTAGCAGGATCGAACCTTTCGGTTACAGACCGGAATCCAATTCCTCGCTTCGCCACACCGCGTTGCCGTGCCGAGCGCGGCACGACACCCAATCGTTGTTTGGCGTGGACACGATCATGAGACCCTGGACTTGGACCACCCGAGAACCCGGGAGTACGAGGTGACCACCACGGAGAAGGCCGTCATCGCGGCCGCGGCGAACCTGGCCTGGGTGAGCGTGCGCGACATCACCGGGGCGACGAACCTGGAAGCCGACCTCGGGTTCGACTCGATCCAGAAGGCGGAACTGCTCTTCAACCTGGAAGGGGAGCACGGCGTCGTTCTCACCACCAGGAACGACCTGGACACGATCGGGGACATCACGGCGGCCATCGACGCCGCTCACCCGATCCGGCTGCGCGACCTGGACTTCTACGCCGGCGTCGCCACCCGCCGCGCCGTCTTCGAAGGCGGTCCGGGAATCGACTCGGGGCCGACGGACTGGGAGGCGGCCCTGGGCGCGGACCATCTCGACGATGTTGCCGGCGAGGGCCTGCTGCGACGGGACTACGGACTGCTGGAGATCGACTTCTCGCGGGACTCCCGAGGCCGGATGGCGTGCTTCGGCTTCGGCGTCGAGATCCACCGCCTGGCCCACCGCCCGTCCGCCGAGGCCGTGCCGCCGTCGCTCTCCCGGCGGTACGGGACCTTCGCGCCGCGCATGGCTTTCGAGGAACTGCGCGTCGCCGTCCAGGACTTGGGATATCGGATCGAACTCGAAGACGAGGCACCGGACATGCACCGGTACCGCGTGCCGGGCTCCGGTACCCGCATCCACGTCATCGCGGACACCGACCCGTATGGATCGGGCCCCGACCCGGACGAACCGATCGACCCGGACGACCCACGCGTCGGCGACCTGTGGTCCCTGAGCGTCTCCCCGAGCCGGTGGGGACCGGAGTAGGCAACCCGAACGACCACGCGCCCGCGCCGGATTCCCCGACGGAGCTCGCGATCGGCGCCTCCCCCGTCGCGCTCCCCGATTGACGCGGCGGGCTCGGATGCGCCGTCGATGCGCCGCTACCGATCTCGGTGGAACCGGTGCCAGGCTCTCGCGCATGACCGTGCGCGAGTTCCGGCGCAGAAGAAGCGCCGCACGGGGCAACCGGGCGGATCCGGGATTCGTGTTCAGGTAGGGGCCACCGTGCCCGGCGCCCACGCACTCCCCGACCGCGGCCCGCCCCGGGCGGCGATCGCCGCTCTGCTCGGCAACGTGCCGTCGGGATCACACTCCTCGCCGGTATGGGTCTCGTCGTTCCCCGTGTTGTCCCGGATCGGGTACCGCCCGGCGGGCGATCCGCCGCCGGAGTCCGCACACCGCCTTCCGCGAAGGCCGTCCATTCAGGAGAGTTCCGTGAACCCCAACGACAGGCACATCGATCAGATCCTCGGTGCCCAGGCTGCCGGGGCCCTCGTCAACGCGTGGATCGACGCCTTCATGACCGACGATCTCCTCAGCCGCGATGCCGCCACGCGGGTGGCGTGCGAGCGACTCGCCGACGGTTCGCCCTGGTTGATCGCCGAACCCGGGCAAACCTGGTGCCTACGCGAGGACTTCACTCCCACGTCCGACTTCTCTCCGGGGCTGGTCCGGGTGCTGGACGTGCGCCGTGCCGTCGACCTCCGTCCGCACGAGGGCACCGCGGCCGTCCTGCTCGGCGACGTCGAACACGACCCCGGCCACCCCATCGGCTGGATGGACCTGTCCGACTTCGACATCCTCTACGCCCTCCACGGCTGGCCACAACCGCGCTCGACGACACCGGACGCCGGCCCCACCGACCCCACCGCAAAAGGCGGTTCGACGACCGAAGCACCGCACCGACGCCGTCGGGAATTCGACTGCGGCCTGCGCGATCAGGGCATCGAATGACGGCTCCACATCCGGCCACGGATGGCCGGATCCCCTGGTGAGCAGGGGACTTGGCGCAAAACCTACCTGCGGGGCATTCGCTGATAGTGATTGGCTGACTTCCGTCCGTCAGCGCGCTGAGGTGGGGAGTCACGCGTGATCATTCAGCTGTACGGCGAGTGGACCGGGCGTTCGGACACCGTCGCCGGATACGAGAAGGCGGTGGCCGGCTGTCCGAGCCTGGCCTACCGACACCGCGAGCATGTCGCCGCCGGTGGGCGCAAGTTCGAACATACGATGGTCGACAAGGGCCTCGCCCTCTACATCGACGTCCCGCACCACCTGCTCGGCTTCGACGATTCCGGCGCCCGTGGCATCGCCGAGATCAAGCCGAACAACTGGGACGGCGGCTTCCTGACCTTCGAGGTGGGCGGTGGCAGGCATTGGACCGACGGCCTCGTCACCGCGCCCGAATCGGTGTTGTGGCAGGCGATTCACGCCTACTGGAGCGTCAAGGTGCCCGAATACGAAGGCGCTTCCGCGCGGGAGCGGCAGGCGTATCGCCGGGGGCGGCTGCCCTCGGCGACGAAGGGAGTACCCACCATCGAGGACCTGTCCGGCCTGATCGACTACAACCGGTGTCGACAGTCCGGTCCGGTGCTGGTGGCCAAGGGCTGGAGCATGGAGTTCGAGGAACCCGACGGCCGCGGCGAAGAGTTGCCCTTCCTGGTCGCGTTGTCCGACCCGCTGCGCCATCCCGCCCCGCTCACCGGCCCGTACGGCTCCGGCGGCGACCGGGACGAGACGGCGCGCCTGGAGCGGATCAGGAATCAGGACTCACCGATGCGCATGGGCCGGCGCCGGTGGCCCCGCCCGGGCCGACGCGGTCGACCGCCGAGAGGACACGCGTTCGACCACGGACGCATCGACCCGGGCCGCTCGCTCGCACGGTGACCGCGCCGACCCGACCCGCCGCCACGGCTCTCGGCGCCGGGTCGGGTCGGCGTGCTTCGGATCGGCGCGGGTCGGGTTGACCCGAATGTAGTTAGGTGCCATATTAGTTTTATGGCAACGGACGATCTCGACAACGAGTCACCCACGCTGGAGCAGGCCAAGCGGCAGTTGGCGCACTACGACCTCGGGGTCGACCCGCAGGCGGTGCTCGTCGCGGTGCGGCTGATCTCGGCGGGGGCCCGACTGGGTCGGGCCACCGAGGTGCACTTCGCCAGGTACGGGTTGTCGACCGGGCGATACCGGCTGCTGGCGGACCTGGAGGACCACGACGGGGAGAAGTCCCCCTCGCGGCTGGCGGCGGACCTCGGCGTTTCGCGGGCCACGGTGACCGGACTGGTCGACGGGCTGGAGCGCGAGGGCCTGGTCGCCCGACGGGCGTCCGCGGAGGACGGCCGGGGTGCCGTGGTGGTGCTGACCGCTCGCGGTGCGCAGCGGTTGCGCGACATGGCGCCCGAGCATTTCGCCCGACTCCAGGAGATGGTCGGCGAACTCACCGTCGACGAGCGAGCGACGTTCCTGGATCTGCTCTCCCGGGTCGTCCGGGGCATCGGAGCCCTGACCGCGGAGTAGTCCGCACCGCCCCTGGGTGCGGACAGTTTTTATACCCCAATAGTTAGCCTCCTAAGTACAAACTCGAAAGTTGGTCATCTTCCCATGTCACGACTCACCCCGTCGATCCCGCGCGAAAACGGAACAGAGGTCACCGTGCCCCGAGGAAACGACACCGCCGCAGGTCGCCGCGCCGCTCGCCCGTTCGTCCTGTGGCGTGAGGTGCTGGTCGCCTATCTCGCCCCGGCGCTGATGGCCGGCGCCGGCGGAGTCATCGGCGGGCAGAGCGAGTTGACCGTGGCGGCCTGCACCTCCATCGCCGGGACCTCGGCCGTGGTGGCACTGCTGATCGGCGGTTGGCTGCAACGTCGCAGGGGTCCGCGCCCGTGGACCACGGCCCTGCCGCGCGTCGTCATGACCGTGCTGTTCGCCGTCGGCGCGGCTGCGATCGCCGGGCTCCTCGGGTGGTTCGCCTCGCAATGGCTGCCCGCGCACACCGCCGTGCCCGATACCCCGTGGATCACTCGCCTGCGGATCGATCTGCCGCTGTCGGCCGCCCTCGCCGCGAGCATCGTCACCTGGCGCTGGCGCGGGGCACAACGAGCCCACCCGTCGCAGCCGTGACCCGCCCGTCCACACCACCCGCGCCACATCCACCACGCGCGCCGGTGGCAGACCCGGCGCCCGGCACACCCACCGACCCAACGCACGCGACACCCAACGCCCAACACACATCACCAGTCACCACTCCCCGGGACCACCCCGGGGCAGGACCGAAAGGCACCCGATGATCGTCGTCATGGGAGCGTCCGGAACCACCGGCGGCGCACTGCTGCACAGCCTCGCCGCGCAGGGCGTGCCGAGCAGGGCGCTGACCCGCGACCCGGACCGGCTGCGGGCCCGGTTCGGCGACCCGGCCGGCCGAGTGGTCGAGGTCGTGTCCGCCGACGCCGCGCACGTCGACTCGTTGCGCGCCGCCTTCAAGGGCGCCCGGCAACTCTTCCTCGCCATGGCCAACGGCCCGACGCAGGTCGAGCTGGAAAAGCGGGTCGTCGACACGGCGGCCGACAGCGGCATCGAGCACATCGTCAAGATCTCCGCGCCGGCCGCCGAACCCGACTCCCCGGTGGCGGTCTCGCGCGGGCATCACGCCGTCGAGGAACACCTGCGCGCGTCCGGCCTCGCCCACACCGTGCTCCGCCCCTACGCGTTCATGCAGAACCTGCTGCTCCTGGCGCCGGCGGTGGCCGCGCAGGGAGTCGTCCTGGGCGCGATGCGGGACGCCCCGTGCAACTGGGTCGACTGCCGCGACATCGGCGACGTCGCCGCGGCGGCGCTGACCCGCCCCGAGATCGCCGGCGGCACCCATGTCCTCACCGGCAGCGAGGCGGCCGGCTACGGCGACCTCGCCGAAACCCTCACCCGCCTGCTCGGCCGCGACGTCCGCTACGTGGACCTGCCCCCGCACGAACTGCGGGAAAGCCTGATCCACCGCGGCCAGTTGCCCCCGTGGCTGGCCGAACACGTGGTGGAGATCCAGCAACTCGCCGTGTCCCGCCCGGAATCCCCCACCGACACGGTCGCCCGCATCCTGGGCCGCGCCCCGCGCACCCTGGACGCCTTCCTGGACGAAAACCTGGCCCGCTTCCGCTGACCCCCCGGTAGCGCGCCGAGCACCGCCCGCTAGGCGGACGGGCCGTCGCCCAGGCCGAGCAGGAGCTTGCGGAGCAGGGTGGCCAGTTGTTCCCGCTCGGTGGTGGTCAGCGGCGTCAGGAGTTCGTTTTCGAGGGCCACGTGACCGACCAGGATGTCGTCGACGAGTTCGCGACCCTGGTCGGTCAGGGTGACCAGGACGCAGCGCCGGTTGCCGGGATCGGTCTCCCGGGTCACCAGACCTCGGTCGACCAATCGGTCGATGCGATTGGTGATCGCGCCGGAGGTGACCATGGACGCTTCCACGATGGCCCCGGTGGTCAGCCGGAAGGGCGGCCCGGCCCGGCGCAGTGTGCCCAGCACGTCGAACTCCCACAGTTGCAGGCCATGGGTGCCGAAGTTGTGCCCGAGTTCGCGGTCCAGGAAGCGGGAGGCGCGCTGGATCCGGCCGACCACGCCCATCGGCGAGGGGTCGATGTCGGGCCGCTCGACTCTCCATTGGTCCAGCCGCCAGTCGACGTTGTCCCGCACGGCACTCCTCAACGTTGAACTGTTTGACCTGATGCTAACAGGAGTACTACCGTCCCCCAACGTTGAACAGTTCAATGTTGAAAGGACGGCGGATGACCCAGACCCGTGAGGTCGCCGGACCGGCTGCCGCCCGGACCTCCGCGCGCACCTGGGGGTTCACCGGCCTCGCGGCCCTGGCGCCGGCGACCTGGGGCACGACCTACCTGGTGACCACCGAATACCTGCCGCCGGGCGTACCGCTGGGAGCCGGCGTGATCCGCGCACTGCCGGCGGGCCTGCTCCTGCTCCTGATCTCCCGGACGTTGCCGCGCGGCGAGTGGTGGTGGCGCTCGGCCGTGTTGGGCGCGCTGAACATCGGGGCCCTGTTCGCCCTGTTGTTCGTCGCGGCCTACCGGCTGCCCAGTGGCGTCGCGGGCACGCTCAGCGCCGTACAACCGCTCCTGGTCGCGGGAATCGCCTTCGGGCTGCTCGGCGTTCGCCCCACGCGATGGCAACTCGGTTGGGGCGTGGCCGGCGTGCTCGGGGTCGGCCTGATCGTGCTTCGCGGGCAGATCTCCTTCGACGCGATCGGCATCCTGGCCGGCCTCGGCGGCGCCGCCTCGATGGCGGCCGGGTTGGTGCTGACCAAACGCTGGGGGCGTCCGCCGGACGCCGGCACCCTGGCCTTCACGAGCTGGCAACTCACCGCCGGCGGCCTGCTGCTCGCGCCCGTCGCGCTCGCCGTCGAGGGGCCGCCCCCGATACCGGACGCCGCGGCGCTGGGCGGATACGCCTGGCTGGCCCTGGTCGCCACGGCTCTCGCCCACTCGTTGTGGTTCCAGGGGCTGGGCCGACTCCCGGTGACGGCGGTCTCGTTCCTCACCCTGCTGTCCCCGGCGGTGGCCACCGCACTGGGTTGGCTGGTACTGGATCAGTCCCTGAGCCCGATCCAGAGCGTGGGTTTCGTGCTCGCCCTGACGTCGATCGTGGCCGCACAACTCACCCCCGACGCCGCCCGTTCCCTGATCCGCGGCGGATCCGACCGGCGGATCAGCGGTGGCGGGCGGCGCTGATGTGGTGGACGTGGACGAGGATGTCGTAGGTCGGGTGCAGGCGGGTGTTCTCGTACTCGTCGGCGGGCCAGGAGGCGCCGAGGTTGCGGGTGGGGTGGGCGGCGGCGAGCCAGGCGTGGGCGGGGCCGGCGGGCACGGCGCGGGTGTCGAGGTACCAGTCGCGTCGGGAGACCCGCGCCAGCACGTCCTCGCCGGCGTACGCGATCGCCGGCCCGATGTCGAAGCGACGCCAGGGCGTACCGGGGGCGTTCGCGTCCACGGCGTTGAACGACCCCTGGCCGAAGGTGAATCCGGCGTTGACGTAGCGGGCGCCGAGCTGCTCGCGCAGCAGTCGACCCTGGGTCTCGGGCCCACCGGCGGGCACCCGGGGCCGGGCGGCGACGTGGCCGTTGTGCGCGGACAGGAAGATCTTGGTGCCGGTGTGACGTTGCCACCACAGCGTGTTGTCGGCCATCACCCATTCGCGGTAGCGCGTCGCGGCCTCGACCTCGTCGGTGGTGTCGAACGCGAACAGCGTGGCGTTTCGGGCGATCACCGCGGCGTGCCGGAGCATCAGCTCGTGTTCGGCGGCGGCGGTGCCGGGCGGGCACGGTTCCAGGAGCGAGAGCACGCGGCGGGTGTCCGCACGCAGGCGGGCCCGATCGGCGAGGGGGCGGGCCAGTCGGGCGCGGATGGTCTCGTCCATGCGGGCCGCGGGCCGGGACTCGCGGTACAGCCGTTGCACCTCGGGCAGGAGATGCGGGCGGGTCCGGGCGACGTAGGCGGTCACGGTGTCGAACAGCGCGAGGTCGGCGTAGTCGGCGCCCGCCCCGGCCACCCGGACCGGGTCGTCGGGGTGGCGCACGTTCCAGGTGCGCATCCAGCGGAACAGATCACGCGTCTCGACGGTGTTCCACTGGCTGCTGCCGGCCTGGAACTCCTCGTCCATGATCGTCCTCAGGTGGCCGGTGCCGTGCCGCGCCCACGCGTCCAGGCGCACCCCGGCACCCCAGTGCACCGCGAACACGAAGCCGCGGAAGCCCCGGTGTTCGACCAGGTGGCGGAACAGCCGGTGCTTGATGGTGCAGAACTCGCTCGAACCGTGCGTGGCCTCGCCCACGCCGACCACGTCCGCGCCGCGGATCATCGTGTCGAACGGCTCCAGATCCGCCGTGGAACCGCCCGGGACGGTGCTGCCCAAGGGATACGCAAAGCGGGCCAGCGCACACGCCGGGTCACCGCGCGAGGCGGCGGTATCGGTGGGCGTCGCGGCCGAAGCGGCGCTGTGCGCGGGTCCGCCGGCGGCCGCGGCGGCCATGCACAACAACGGTCCGACCGGGCGCAGGCCCGGGATCGGGCGCGCTCGCGGCCCGTGCCGAGGTTCGACCGCCGGATCGTCGGCGTCATGAGGTGGGGGAAAATCATCCGATTTCATGACTCCGACGCTAGGTAATACACCCCACTCCGCGCCTCGTCCGAAAGACCCAGGACTCGCGTACCCCTTCGGTCGGATACGACAAGTCCCCGGAACGGACCCCGGGACCCGGCCCCGCCCGGACCGTCAACCGCCGGGGCCGGTTTCGGCGGTCTTCTCGGCCGGGCCGTAGTAGCCGTCGCCCTCGAACCGCACCCGCAGCGGCTTCCCGACCAGGTCGGGCGGTATCCGCAGGACGGCTTCGCCCTCCCGGGAGGTCCAGGTACGAACGATCGCCGTCGCACGCTCGTCCACGAGCGCCACCTCCACCTCGAACAGCGGCGCCGCGCAGGCGTCCCGCAGCAGGACCGCGATGGTCTCCCGGTCCGGCTTCGTGGCGGCCAGCCGGGGCTTCCGGTCGGCACACACGGTCGCGGTGAAGTCGCCGACCTCGAAGAGTTCCGCGCCGGCTCCGCCGCCGAACCAGCCGATCGCGCCGCTCCCACGCACCACCGGCCGATAGTGGGCCCGATCGCGCAGCACGGCGAGCAGCAGATCACGGTCCGGGCCGCCGGTCGTCAGCAGGAGGTACCCGGCGCCGGACGCCCGCAGCCGGCGGTCGAAATCGGCGGCGTCGCGCGGCTCGCCGAGGCTGGTGACGCGCCGTTGTCCGCGTTCGCCCATGATCAGGTTCACGAAGCGCTGGTGGGTGAACTCGGTGAAGGCCACGGTCCGGCCGTCGGGGACCCGGTTCATCGCGGCGTAGGCGGCCGTGGGCAGGATGCGTCGGTCCCGATCCGGGTCGCGCATCAGATCCACCGTCTCGCGGACGGTCGCCCGGTGCGCGGACGTCCGGTCGCCGATCCAGGTGTTGGTCGGCTGGGTCGCCCACCACATGGAGATCGCCGTGGTCGCGACGAACGCGCCCGCGACCAGGCCGGCCGTACCGCGGCGAAGTACCCGGGGCACCGACCCACGCGGCCCCCGGCCGCTCGGCCGTTGGGCTACGGCGGTCAGCACGGCCGCCAGACACACGCAGCCGAACGCCGGCAGGATCAACTGGTAGCGCGCCCACCACGGCGCCGGGGAGGCCGTCGCCGAGACGAGCACCGGCAGCAACAGCCCCCACAACAGATCGAAGCGGCGCCTGAGCAGGAACAGGGCGAGGGCGACGAGCACGATCGGGAGCAGTACGTAGATCCATTGCAGCCCGAAGCCGCCGGGTTGTTGGTCGTGCGTGTAGGCCACCCGTTCGCGGTCGTGGAGCCACGAGTGCCAGGTGGCGCGCAGTTTGCTCTCGCCGGCGACCTCCGGCGCGGTGTTGCGCACGATGATCAGTTCGTCGACGGATCCCTTGCCGTGGAAGCCGAGCATGGTGAAGGGATAAAACGGGTTGCCGTAGCTGATCCAGGTGCGGATGTACCAGTAGCCGCCCAACGCGAGGGCGGGCAGGCCCAGTACGGCCGCGTTCGGCAGGGCGAGCCGCGCGGTGGCGGCGCCGTGCTCGCGCAACCGCGCGAAGCGGGTGGCCGATTGCCGCCGCGTGCTCGGCGCGGCGCGGCGCAGGTCGCCGACCACGCGCCAGGTCTGCACCACGACCAGGGCCGCGACCATGCCGGCGGTCAGCAGGTTCGAGGACTTGACGCCGATGGCCAGTCCCAGTGCAATCCCGACGAACAGGACCCGGCCACGCAGCCGGCGGCGCGCGTCGAGGCCGCCGTGTTCGATGGCGTCCCGGACGGCGGGGTGGATGCCGAGGGTCAGCTGCAGCGCGGTCAGGCCGGTCGCGGCCGTGGCGAAGTCGACGTAGGTGGTGGAGGCTTCCAGGAATACCGCGGGGACGGCCAGGAGGCCGAGGCCGGCGAGGGTGGCGTGTGCGCGCCGGGCACCGGCGGTACGGGCGAGGCCGGCCGTGGCGACCGCGCCCAGGGCGAGGAAGGCGAGGCCGGAGGCCCAACCGAGTCGGGTGTCGCCGACGAAGGCGCCGCTGAAGCCGGTGAGCAGTTCCTGGCCCTGTGGGTAGACGTCGGCCCACAACACCTGCGGGGTGTGCCCGACATAGCCCTGTTGCAGCCAGATGGCGGGTCCGGGCAGGTGGTACCACAGTCCGTCGTAGTCCAGCGGGCCCAGGAACGCGGCCAGCGCGGCGCGCCAGCCGTACTGGGCGGCCACCAGCAGCGCCGACACGACGACCAGCGGGTGCCGGCCGCAACGCAGGACGCGGGGCCACAACCCGGCGGCGACGGCGACCCCGCGGCGGCGGGCCGGGTCGGCGCCCGGCCGTCGGGTGGCCACGATCTCCGCGGCGGCGAGCACCAGCGCGGCGCCGAACAGCGCGCCCGCCTCCAGGTGCCGCAGCAGGCCGCCGACCAGCAGGGTCAGGGCGGACAGTTGGGCGGTGCTCAGCAACAGCCAGACCAGCACCAGGTCCACCGCTCGGCGCATCCCGCTCGCGCAGGCGAGATGCCAGCATCCGGTCAGCGTGCACAGCAGCGCGACCACGAGTGCGGCGGCGTTCACCGCGCGGACCTGGACCCGTCGTGGGCGCCCACCGGCGAGGACGCCGCGTCGGGGACCGCGGGCTCGGCGCGGAAGACCCGGGTGCGGTAGCCCCAGAAGCGGAACGCCGTGGCCAGGGCCATGCCGATCAGGTTGCCGGCGATGTTGTCCGCGAGCAGGCCGTCGAAGCCCAACACGTCACGGGAGAAGGCGAGGCAGCCGAGTTGGATGGCCAGGCCGCCGCAACTCCAGGCGACGAACAGCAGGAAGCGCCGTCGGACATCGGCGACTTCGTCACCCATGACGCGGTCGCCATAGGTCCAGCGGCGGTTGCCCAGGTAGGCCACCACGGTGGCGGCGCCGAGCGAGACGAGCTTGGCGAGGAGGGAGGGGGTGTCCAGGAGGGTCCGGAGGATGTTGAACAGGACGACATCGGTGGTGTATCCGAGGCCGCCCACCAGGGCGAACCTCGACACCTCCGGTGCCGACCGGCGCAGGCGGGCGCGTGATGCAGGGAACATGGGCGCTTTCTCGTCGCTGGAGGGGAGTCGGGTCCGCCGGGCTCGGCCGGGCACTTTCGGGCAGCGCGAAGCACACCCCGGCGCGGTGTGTCCGCACCGGGGCGACGCGGTGGTTGCCTCGGGGAATCGGGTGCCCGACGAGGGGCGGGGGTTCGGGCGATCGCCGACGTGGATCAGCGGCCCGGGCCCGGGATCACCGGTGCCGGCCGGTCAGGGGGCGTCCCAGCGCGGGGAGACCGCGATCGTCTTCGCCTGCTCCTGGATCACGGGGAGTCCGGCCCAGTCGATCGAGCGCTTCTCGCCCCGCTCCTTCACGGGCGGCGTGTTCGCCTCGAAGCGGATCCTGAGTCCGTGGGCGCGGAACGCGGTCAGGGCCCAGGGCACGTACCGGCCGTCCTCGGTGCGCTCCGTGTCGATCCGTGCCGGGGTGCCGTCGGACAGCTTGACGATCTCGCAACCCCCCGCCGAGGTGCTGCCGTCGACGCCCGGCGGACAGACCGGGCGCTCGCCGACCGGGCCGGCCTCGGCGCTCACGTTCAGCCCGTTCGTCCTGCCCTGGGTGTCCACCACGAACTCGCCCGTGCCCGAGGAGCCGTCCGCGGACACCACGTGCGAGCCGGGCGACAACAGGGCCGGCACCAGCCCGGCGACCTGCTGGGCGGGGGTGGGTATGGCGGCGACCACCGGCTCCCAGCTCGCGCTGCGGGCGACGGCGGCGATCTGCTCCAGGCTCAGCACCGAAATGCCGGTGGTATCGCCCGGCAGCAGGTATCTGCCGCCGACGCGCACGTCGACGTGTGCGCCGTCCGGACGGATGTACACCGCACGCCACTCCTGCTCGACGCTTCCCGCCTGCTTCGAGGTCTTGCGGGCGATCAGCACGCCGTTGTCCGGGTCGGTCGAGCGGGTGCACTCGTCCTCCGGGCGGGTCCCGGCGCAGGTCGTGGCGGCGGGGTCCTGGTCGTCTCCGGGACCCGGGCGGTTGATCACCACGGTGAGCACCGAGGATCCGGACGGATTGCGGTACGTCGCCTGGACCCGCGCCTCGGTCCGGAGCACCCTCGGCAGGCCGGCCTCGAAGTGGGTCTCCCCGTCGGTCAGTCCACCGTCGGCGGGAACGGCCGCGGCCAGCAGGGGCATCAGGTCGCGCGGCGCCTTGGTCACCCAGGGCGTGTCGGGGCGGTCCCCGGGCCCGGCCGTCGACGCGTCGAACGTGCCCCGGACGGTGGCCCAGCCGGCGACGCTCGCCGTCACCAGGACGGCGGCGAGGGCGCTCCGCCGCAGGGTGCGGAACCGCCGGCGTTGCCGGCCGCGGGCGAGACCACGCGCTACCAGGTCGGAGCTGGGGCCGGGAAACGTGTCGCCGACCGCGCGCAGCGCACCGGGCAACTCCCGTTCGTACCGTTCGAAGTCCTCGTCGCTGAACGGGTCCGTATCGGTGAACACGGCCTGCACGTCCTTCCGGTCGCGATCACGGGGTCGGTGGTGGCCTTCGGGTCCGGTCAGCATGTCGGCGCCGGGATGCCCAGTTCGGTGCCCAGGAGGGTGCGCAGCCGGCCCAGGGCCCGCTTGGCGCGCACCGGTACGGTGCCGGGCGCGGTCCGCAGGATGTCCGCGGTCTCCTTGACCGAGTAGTCCTCCCAATAGCGCAGCACCAGCACCGCGCGATCGGCCGGGGACAGCCGGGCCAGCCCTTCCAGGAGCGTCAGCCGCAGCTCGATGTCGGCGGTGGCCGGCGCGTGCGGCTCCGGGAGTTCCTCGGCGGGATGCTCCGACCAGCGTTTGAGTCGGCGCGCGGACAGGAAGGTGCGGACCAGGGTGGTGTGCGCGTACGCCATCGGGGCGTCCATCGTGCTCACCCGGTTCCAGCGTGGGAACAACTTCCCGAAGGTCTCCTGCACCAGGTCTTCGGCCAGGTGCCAATCGCCGGTGAGCAGGCAGGCGGTACGCAACAGTTGGCTGCTGCGCGCATGCGCGAACTCCTCGAAGTCCGCGGCCTTGCTTCCCGACATGGGGCCTCCACACGTTGGCGTCACACGAGTAACGCCTCGACCGTGCGGTTTCATGACACCCCTGGCCGGAGTTGTTCTCGAACCCGTGCGTCGGCCGTGCGCCTTCGGCGCCCGGCGGCCGGGTCGAGTGTCAACTCTCGGTGTCCTCCGCTTCGTTCAGCCACTCCTCCACCGTCTTGCCGCGGCGCCAATAGCCGGCCGCGTGCAGGGTGTCCCGGTTCAGGCCGCGTTCGTTGCGCAGGTAGCGGCGGATGGTGCGGACGGTGAGTGCCTCACCGGCGACCCAGGCGTGCACGGTCCCGTCTGGCCAGGGGAATTCGCAGACCGCGTCGGCCAGTTGGTCCTCGTCCGCGTCGATCGCGGTATCGCGGTGCAGCCAACGGATCCGCACGTCGGTGTCCGGGGCGGCGACCAGGGGCTGTTCCTCGTGGCGGTCGGCGACCTCGACGAAGACGTGTGCGCGGGTGCCGGGGGCGAGGCGTTCGAGGATCGAGGCGACGGCCGGCAGTGCCGTCTCGTCGCCGGCGATCAGCAACTGGTCGGCGTCGGCGGGCGGGAGCGAGCCGGGCAGGGGGCCGGCTATGCCCAGAACGTCACCGGGTCGGGCGTCGCGCGCCCACTCGACCGCGCGGCCGCCGCCGTGGATCACGAAGTCGATGTCGAGTTCGGGTCCGGCCGGGTCGAAGCGTCGCACGGTGTAGTTGCGCGCGTGCGCCGGTGTGCAGCCGTCGGGATGGACCGGGCCGTCCGGGCCGAATTCGGGCATCACCGGGATCGACTCGCCCAGAGGCGGAAAGAACAGTTTGACCCGTTCATCCGCCTGCCTGCCACCGTCGAATCCGCGCAACCGCTCGCCGCCGAGCGTCAGTCGCAACATTCGCGGGGTCACCTCGACCGAGCGCACGACCGTGGCCAGACAGGTGCGGATCGGCGAACGCCCGGTACGGCCGCGGCCCTCGGTGACCGGGTTCGCCGTGTCGTCTCGCGCCATGGGACTCCTTCGTCGTTGCGGACTCGATGGTTCGGGGTCGTCGTGGCGCCGCGACGGGGCACACTGGGCAAGTCGTTCAGGTATGCCTTACCTTACTGGAGTGTCTCTCCGGGTCGATTCCCCCGACGCTTCGTCCGTCGTCGCCGTGCCCGACGCCCGTGCCGCGTCCGGCCGTTCGCGACGGCTGGGGCTGCTGGTGCTGCTGGCCGTGCTGTTGCTCGGCGCGGTGTTCGCGTCGCTGGCCATCGGCACCCGCACCGTCGCGCCGAGCGAGGTGTTCGCCATGCTCGGCGGCGAACGCACCGGTGACGCCGGGCTGATCCGCGATCTGCGGGTCCCGCGCACCCTGCTCGGGCTGCTGGTCGGCGTCGCGCTGGGTGTGGCCGGCGCGGTGGCCCAGGACGTGACCCGCAATCCGCTGGCCGATCCCGGGCTGATCGGGGTCAGCGCGGGCGCGGCCTTCGCGGTCGCGGCGAGCGTGGGGTTGCTCGGACTGACCGGATCGCACAGCTATCTGTGGTTCGCCTTCGTCGGCGCGGCGATCGCGGGCACGATCGCCTATCTCGTCGGCGGAGCCGGCGTCGGCGGCGCCACTCCCGCCAAACTCGCGCTCGCGGGGGCGGCGGTCAGCGCCCTGCTGGAGGCCGGCACCAGCGCCCTGGTGCTGACCGACCCCGACTCGCTCGGCCGGTACCGCTCCTGGGCGGTCGGTTCGCTCGCCGGTCGGGACGGCGAGACCACGCTGTTCCTGCTGCCGTTCGTACTGGTCGGCGTCTGCCTCGCGCTCGGCCTGACCGGCCGGCTCAACGCCTTGGCCCTGGGCGACGAACTCGCCACCACGCTCGGCACCCGAGCGGGCGCCACCCGCGCCCTGGGCGCACTCGCGGTGGTCCTGCTGACCGGTACGGCGGTCGCCGCCGCCGGGCCGATCGTGTTCGTCGGCCTGGTCGTCCCGCACGTGTTGCGGGCCTTCACCGGACCGGACGCCCGCTGGTTGGTGCCGTGTTCGGGGCTGGCGGGCGCGGTGTTGTTGTTGCTCGCCGACGTGGTCGGCCGGGTGATCGCGCGCCCGACGGAGGTGGAGGTCGGCGTGGTCACCGCGTTCCTGGGAGCGCCGTTCCTCATCTATCTGGTCAGGCGTGGAAGGATCGGGGAGCACTCCGGATGAAGACTGCCGATCACCTGCCGCGCGTGTTGCGGTGGGAACGCGGGCCGCTCGGGCTCGCCGTGCGCCCGCGCACCCTCGTCGCCGTCCTCGGCCTGGTCGCGGTGGTCTTCGGCGGGCTGATCGCGTCGCTGGCGCTGGGCGACTATCCGCTCGCCTGGCGCGACGTGGTCACCGGGCTGTTCGGGGCCGGGCCCGCCGACGCCGAGTTGGTCGTGCACGAACTCCGGCTCCCGCGCGCCCTGGTGGGCATGCTGGTCGGGCTCGCACTCGGCATGTCCGGGGCGGTCTTCCAGGCCGTCACGCGCAATCCGCTGGCCGGGCCGGACCTGATCGGGATCACCGCCGGGGCCGGCGCCGGCGCCGTCCTGGCGATCCTGCTGGGCGGCGTGAGCACCACGCGGTCCACGACCTACGGCGCGGTCCCGTTCGGCGCCCTGGTCGGCGCACTCGCCACGGCTGCGGCCATCTACCTGTTGGCGTTTCGCGGCGGCACCATCTCCGGGTACGGCTTCGTGCTCGTGGGCATCGCGGTCAACGGCATGCTGGCCGCGTCCACCCGCTGGATGCTCGCGCGCGTCGACATCGACGCCGCGACCCGGGCCACCTCGTGGCTGACCGGCAGCCTGGACGGACGCGAGTACACCCACGTGCGCTGGCTGGGCTACACGCTCGTCGTCCTGGTGCCCGCGACCATCGCACTCGCCCGGCCGTACCGCATGCTCCAGTTCGACGACGACACCGCCGCGAGCCTGGGCATGCCGGTCACCCGCTCGCGGATCGGGCTGCTCGTGCTGGCCACCGCGCTGACGGCGGTGGCGACCGCGTGCGCGGGGCCGGTGGTCTTCGTCGCGCTCGCCGCCCCGCAGATCGCCCGCAGGCTGGCCGGCACCCCCGGTCTGCCGCTGGTGCTCAGCGGCCTGGTCGGCGCGGCCCTGGTGGTCCTGGCGGACGTGGTCGCCCGGACCGCGTTCCCCACCGAACTCCCGGTCGGCATCGTCACCGGCGCCGTCGGGGCGCCGTACCTGCTGTGGTTGCTCGCCCGGAACAACCGGGCCGGAAAGGGAGGCTGACGTGGGTTCCGCGACAGAGCAGACGAAGCCGACGGGGCACCCGGACGGCACCGAAGCGAACGAGGCGAACGAAGCCGACGACTCGATCGCGTCCGTCGAACAGACGCCGCACACAAGGCAATCCACCGAGTCGGCAGCGGGAAAGGCAGCCCCGTCCCCGAGCGCCGTCGCAACCCTGCCGCATCCTCCCGCCACCGCCTCCCCGGCAACCGCCCCCGGGATGGCCGCCGAGGGACTCACCCTCGGCTACGGCGAACGCACCGTCGCCCGAGACCTGGACCTGGACATCCCCGCCGGCCGGGTGACCGCCCTGGTCGGCCCCAACGCGTGCGGCAAGTCGACCGCGCTGCGCGCTCTGGCCCGGTTGCTGAAACCGCGTCAGGGCACCGTCCTGCTCGACGGCGAGAGCGTGGCCCGCCATTCCGGGCGGGACTTCGCGCAACGGCTGGCGCTGCTCCCGCAGTCGCCGACCGCCCCCGAGGGAATCACCGTGCGCGATCTGGTCGCCCGCGGTCGCACGCCCTACCAGCGCTGGTGGCGACAGTGGTCGTCCGGCGACGATGCCGTGGTCGACGCCGCGCTGTCGGCCACCGGCGTGGACGCCCTCGCCGGACGCGCCATCGACGAACTCTCCGGCGGGCAGCGCCAACGCGTGTGGATCGCGATGGCACTGGCCCAGGACACCCCGGTATTGCTCCTGGACGAGCCCACCACCTACCTCGATCTGGCCTACCAGGTGGACGTATTGGAGTTGGTGGCCGAGTTGGGGCGGGCCGAGGGCCGCACCGTGGTGATGGTCATCCACGAGCTCAACCACGCGTGCCGGTACGCCGACCACCTGATCGCGATGCGCGACGGCCGAGTGCTCGCGGCCGGACCGCCCACCGAGATCGTCACCCCCGACCTGGTCCGGGAGGTGTTCGACCTGCGCGCCGCGGTGATCGAATGCCCCATCGCCGGCACCCCGTTGGTCATCCCGCTCGGCGGGCGTCGCTAGCCGGCGAACCGCGTCCGACCCTGGTCACAGCGATCGGAGTTAGGTTAGCCTCGCCTACGTACCGCCGTAAGTGCTCTGTGTGCCCTTCGAGGCCACCACCCAGAAGGGACGCGTGCGTTGACCTCAGCTCGGCACGACGGAAAGACCATTCACGACCTCGTCGGGGTCGGATTCGGGCCTTCGAACCTGGCGCTCGCCGTCGCGATCGAGGAACACAACACGCTCGCCGCACCGGAACACCGGGTCGACGCCCTGTTCCTGGAGAAACAGCAGACCTTCGGCTGGCACCGCGGCATGCTCGTCGACGGCGCGACCATGCAGGTCTCGTTCCTCAAGGACCTTGCCACGATGAGGAATCCGACCAGCGACTTCAGCTTCGTCGCCTACCTGCACTCGATCGGCCGCCTCGTCGACTTCGTCAACCACAAGGTGTTCTTCCCGCTCCGGGCCGAGTTCCACGGCTACCTCGAATGGGCCGCGGCCCGGGTGGCCCACCAGGTGCGCTACGCCGCCGAGGTCCTGGCGATCGAACCCGTGGTCACCGACGGCCGGATCACCGCCTTCGACGTCACCGTCGCGAACGACCCCGTCGTACACCGCGCCCGCAACGTGGTCCTCGCCCCGGGCCTGAGCCCGCATCTGCCGGACGGCGTCGGCATCACCACGCGGGTGTGGCACAACTCCCGGCTGGTGCCCAACGTCGCCGACCTCGATCCGGCCGACGTGCGCACTGCGGTGGTGGTCGGCGCCGGGCAAAGCGCCGCCGAGAGCGCGGACTACCTGCATCGCCGCTTCCCGGACGCACAGATACACGCGGTCTTCAGCCGCTACGGCTACTCCCCCGCGGACGACAGCCCGTTCGCCAACCGCATCTTCGACCCGGCCGCCGTCGACCACTACTTCGAGGCGCCCGAGCAGGTCAAACGGCAACTGACGGACTATCACCGCAACACGAACTACTCGGTCGTGGACGGGGATCTGATCGAGGAGCTGTACCGACGCGTGTACGAGGAGCGCGTCCGGGGCCGGCAGCGCCTGTACATCCGGCACGCCACCCGGGTCGTGGAGGTGCGCGAGGATCCCGAAGCCGCCCATGTGGACGTCGAGTTCCTGCCCACCGGCAAAACCGAGACGCTGCGCGCCGACGTGGTCGTCTACGCGACGGGCTACCGACCCGGCGACGGTCTCGCGCTCCTCGGCGACACCGCCCGGGCGTGCGCCCGCGACGAATACGGACGCCCGCGGCTGGGCCGCGACTACCGCGTGGTCACCGAACCCCCGCTCGACGCCGGGATCTACCTCCAGGGCGGAACCGAGCACACCCACGGCCTCGGCTCCACCCTCCTGTCCAACATCGCGGTCCGCGCCGGCGAGATCCTCGCCTCGATCAACGAACACACCGCCTCGGACCCCGCCCCCGAGGCCGAAACCGACGCCACGTCCCGGGCCGGGACCGGGGCCGACCTCGCGTCCGGCCCGGTGACCTCCTCCCGACAGGGCTGATCCGTGCGTCTGGGCGATATCGCGGTGGACATCACGCCGCTGCGCGCCAACCGCGACTTCCGGCTGTTGTTCACCGCGACCGCGCTGTCCATGCTCGGCACCGCCTTGACCTCGGTCGGCGCGAGCATCCAGGTGTACGACCTCGGCAACTCCTCGCTGCACGTGGGGCTGGTCAACCTGGTGATCGGCGTCAGCCTGTGCGTCGGCCTGCTCGCCGGCGGCGTGCTGGCCGACCGGGCCGACCGACGCCGGCTGATCCTGGCCACCCGGGCCGGCTCCGCCGTCGTGGTCCTGGCCCTGGCCGGCAACGCCCTCGCCCCCGAGCCGCAACTGTGGTTCGTCTACCTCGCCGCCATCGCCGCAGGCGTCGCCGGCGGCCTGGGCGCACCCGCGCTGATGGCCGTCACCCCCGCCCTGGCCGGACGCGAACACCTGGCCGCCGCCGGGGCGTTGCTCACCCTGACCACCCAGTTCGGCGCCATGGTCGGCCCCAGCCTGGCGGGCCTGATCGCCGCCGGTCCGGGGGTCGCGGTGTGCTACCTGATCGACGCGGCCGGATTCGTGGTGGGCGCGGCCCTGTTGTGGCGGCTGCCGGATCTGCGCCCCGAACCCGACGCGGACGCCGACCCCGATCACGACGCCACGCAACACCCGGTACAGGCCATCCTGGACGGCCTGCGGCACGTGCGGGCGAACCGGATCATTCGCGGGCTGATGCTCGTCGACCTGGCCGCCGTCGTCCTGGCGATGCCGTACGCGCTGTTCCCGGAGATGGGCAACGAGGTGTTCGACGGCGGCCCCACCGCCGTCGGCCTGCTCTACACCGCACCCGCCGTGGGCGCCTTCCTGGGCGCCCTGGCCAGCGGCTGGATCGGCCGGGCCCGACGCCCCGGGACGACGCTGATCATGGTGGCCGCGCTGTGGGGCGCGGCGATCGCCGCGTTCGGTCTGAGCCGGCACCTGTGGTTGGGACTGCTCCTGCTGGCCCTCGCGGGCGGCGCCGACACGATCTCCGAGATCCTGCGCCGCGCGCTCCTCCAGCAGTACACGCCCGACCGGCTCCAGGGCCGGGTGGGCAGCCTGTGGCTGGCCCAGGCCACCGCGGGCCCGGCAACCGGCAACGCGCTCTCCGGCGGCGTCGCCCGGCTGCTCGGCCCCGGCGCCACCCTGGTCGCGGGCGGCGTGGCGTGTGTCGCCGCGGTGCTCGCGGTCGCCGGCGCCCTGCCCGCGCTGCGCGCCGCCGGACCGACCTCGGCGCCGATCGCGGACCCGGCACCGGAACCCGGCGAGACGGCGACACTCCCGGCCGACGACCCCGGCCCCGCCGACCACGCACCCACCGCCGACTCCCCCGGCGGCACATCGACGACCAACACGCCGACCACGAAAGGCCGACGGCTGTGACGAACCCGTTCGACGACGATTCCGGCACGTTCCTGGCCCTGGTCAACGACGAGGGCCAGTACTCGCTGTGGCCCGAGTTCCTGACCCCGCCCGACGGCTGGCACACCGAGCACGGACCCGCCTCCCGAGCGCACTGCCTGGAACACATCGAGAGCCACTGGACCGACATGCGACCGCGCTCCCTCGTGGCCGCCACCGAGAACTGAGCGGAGAACACCGGTGTTGCGCACGTTGCTGAGCGGCAAGATCCATCGGGCCCGGGTGACCCAGGCCGACCTGCACTACGTCGGTTCGCTGACGGTCGACGAGGACCTGCTGGACGCGGCGGGCATCGCCGAGGGCGAGGTGGTCCAGGTGGTCGACATCGACACCGGAGCCCGCCTGACCACCTACGCGATCCCCGGCCCGCGTGGCAGCGGGGTGATCGGCGCCAACGGGGCCGCCGCACGGCTGATCCACCCCGGCGACCTGGTGATCGTGATGGCCTTCGTGCTCCTGGACGAGACCGAGATCGCCGGGCATCGACCCCGCGTGGTGCACGTCGACACGGACAACCGGATCGTGGCGCTCGGCGCCGACCCGGCCGAACCGGTACCCGGCATGCCGGGCCAGATCGCCGGCACCACGGTCGCCGTACTCTGACACCGACCGCACACCGGCCCACCGTGCCCGGAGCGCCGTCGCGATACGGCAAATGACCTCAACTCCCGGAGACGGAACGGGAGTTGAGGTCATTTCACGAAGGCAACCGGCAACCTGTGGTCAGCTCTTCGCGGCCTGTGCCGCGGCGTCCACGCGGGGCATGATCTTGTCGACCACGTACTCCACCGCCAGCGGGGTGGGCGCGCGCAGCGCCCAGAAGTCGTTGGAGTCCAGCGGCACGTACGAGCCCCGCTTGACCACGTTCAGCTTCGCGAACTGCGGATTGCCCTCGATCGCCTTGCGCAGCACGTCGTCGCCGTTGTAGTTGCTCAGCAACACGCCCACTTCGAGCACGTCCAGCCGTTCCATGCTCAACTCGGCCGCGAATCCGGCCCCCGGCAGCCCGGCGAGGCTGTCCGGGAAGGTCATCCCGAACCCGGCGAGCAGCTTCACGGACGTGTCGGACCGGTCCTTGAGCACCGCGACCGTGCCCGCGTTCTGCGCGTTGGTCAGCGCGAACGACTTGCCCGTGATCGCCGGATGGCGCTTGGCGACGCCGGCGACCTTGGCCTCCAGATCGGTCACCAGCTTCTCGGCCTCGGTGGACTTGCCCAGCGCCTTGCCCACCTGCCGGGTCACCTGCTGCCAACTGTCCTGCGAGGGGCCGGTTTCGAACGCCGTGGTCGGCGCGATCTTGCTGAGCTTCTCGTACTCCTGCTCGACCCAGTAGTCGGTGTTCGCCAGGATCAGATCGGGCTGGAGCGCGAGCACCTTCTCCAGCGGAGCGCCGTTCTCGCCCATCGTGATGATCTGCGGCTTGTCCCCGCCCAGCTTGGGCTTGGCCCACGGAGCCACCCCGTCCGGCGGGGTCGTCTCGACCATGCCGGCCAGCTTGGTCGCGAGCGCGAGCGCGGCGTCCTGATCGCCCTCGCCCAGCGCGACGATGCGCTTGGGCGCCTTCTTGATCGTGGTCGTGCCCAGCTTGTGCGTGATCGTGATCGGGTACGCCGGCGCCGCCGCCCCGCCCGTACCGGGAGAGGCCGGCGCCGAGGCGGGCCCGGTGCCGGTCGAGTCCTTCTTGTCGTCGCCGTCGCCGCAGGCCGCCAGGCCCGACACGAGGGCCGCGACTATCGCGACCGCGGCGATCCGGGAGGGGCCGGAACGGCGGGCGGTGTGCCGGCGGACGAAGGCCGGCGCTGCGAATGTTCGCATGATGGGTCAGTGCCTCTCTCGGTGTGGTGCAGGCAACCTTCGGCGTACGTGCGGGCCCCATTGGGCCACCGCGGCCGAGGTCAGCAGATCGTCGTGCGCGTGGTCGAGGACGTGCTCCTCGACCACGCCGCGCACATGGGCCGCCCAGGCCCGACGGCCGGTGCGCTCGGTGTTCTCCCGCGCGGCGACACACAACACGTCGCCGCGGAACGCCGGGTAGGGGTCGGCGGGTGCGAGGGGTTCGTACGCGATGCGGGTGCGCAGCAGCGCCGCCACCAACTCCTCGCCCAGCGCGCCGACCAGGTCCGTCCCGGCCGCCGTCGACCGCAACAACTGTGCCCGCGCGGCCTCTTCGCCGAACCCGTCGTCCTGGGCCGGGTCGCCGTCCGCTCGTGGCACCGGCGGCTGAGCGTCGACGAGCACCAGCAGGTCCACCCGCTCGCCCGCACGCTGCAACTCGGTGGCCAGCGCGTACGCGAGTTCGCCGCCGAAGGACCAGCCCAGGAGCCGATAGGGGCCGTGCGGCCGGATCGTGCGGATGCTGCGCAGGTGCTCCGCGACCAGGTCCTCGAACCGGTCCGGCGCGGCGGCGCCGGACAACATCGCGGACTGGAGCCCGTACACCGGGTGATCGGCCGGCACCTGCGCGAGCAGGCTCGTGTAGGTCCAGGCGAAGCCGAAGCCGGCATGCACACAGAACAGCGGCGGGAGTTCGCCGCCGGCCCGCAGCACCGCTACCGGCGCCGTCGGGTCGTGCGCGGCACGGCCGGCGCGCAACCGCTCCGCGAGGTCGGCGACCGTCGGTGCGGTCAACACCATCGCGACCGTGACCGCATCGGGGTCGCGCCCCGGATCGGCGGCCCGGATCGCGCCGACCAGACGCACCGCGAGCAGCGAATGCCCGCCGAGAGTGAAGAAGTTGTCGTCGATGCCCACCCGAGGCAGGTCCAGGACGTCGGCGAAGACCCGACACAGCACCGCCTCGACGGTGTCCCGGGGCCCTCGGTCGGAAACCGACGCGGCGAAGTCCGGCTCGGGCAGCGCGGCCCGATCCAGTTTGCCGTTGACGGTCAGCGGCAGTGCCTCCAGTGGCACGAACGCGCTCGGCACCATGTAGTCCGGCAGCCGAGCCGCCGCCCACGTGCGCAGCGCGTGCGGGTCGGCTCCGCCGACCAGGTAGGCGGTCAACCGGGTCCCGTCCGCGCTCGGCACGACCGCGGACCGCTGCACGTCCGGGTGTGCGTCCAACACGCTCTGGATCTCGGCCGGTTCGACGCGGTGGCCGCGGATCTTGACCTGGTCGTCGGTCCGGCCGAGGTAGTCGATGACGCCGTCCGGGCGGCGCCGGGCCAGGTCGCCGGTGCGATAGAGCCGCGAACCCGGCGGCCCGAACGGGTTCGCCACGAACCGCGCCGCGGTCGACCCGGGACTGTCGAGATAGCCCCGGGCCAGGCCGACCCCACTGACATACAACTCGCCGGGCACGCCGACCGGGACCGGTTGCAGGTTGCCGTCCAGGATGTGCGTGGCGGTGTTGAGGATCGGTCGGCCGATCGCGGGCGT